>JBEPXQ010000006.1:1531-18969 GCA_041641835.1 Bacteroidales bacterium | reverse complement strand
CTTTTAGCGTCAATAGTCACACCAGGCCTGTTCTCCAGCCAGAAATCATCAACTGCATTGGGAATTATCAAGCTTTTTTGTTCAATTTCTGCCCATTCACCTTGGGGAATAACAGCCCGTAACTTTTCTTTCCAGGAAGGAGAAATGAACACTACAGCCGCTGCATTTCTCAATATCTTAATACCGAAATGTCGGATATGGGGAAAATATTTATAAAATATCGTCAGGTCAGTGTTTCTCAAAGCTACAATATAAGGAGTTCCATGTTGTCTGTACAACCTGTATGCCGGTCCGCCGTTTGTGAATAAAGTATGTGCATGAATAAGATCAAATTCCTGTACCTTTACTTTTGTATTGATATTCCGGCTGATCTTTCTGACCTTCTTGTAATAACGAATTCGCAATGAAGGATTAAGTATAAATGAATAAGAAAAAGAAGCTTTCGAAGTAGTCTTTGTCCGATATTTACCAATATCCGAAGACCGTCTGACTGGAACATACACATGTTGTTCATAACCCAACTCATCCAAACTGCTTACCATGTTACTGTATAACGGCCGATTGCTGTATTCACTACAGATATGAAGAGTTTTGTTCATTTTTTGTTTAATTCAACTATTTCCTTAAATAAAGAAATCGTATTTTCCATGGCCTGTCGCATAGAAAAATTATCCTCTATATGCTGTCTTGCACTTATTGACATTTCTCCAAGTCTGTTTTTGTTTGTAATGGCTTTTTTTAGTACTTCACGAATCGAATCTATATTTTCTTCGGGAATAATAAAACCATTTTGTTGGTCTTTTACAACCACATCAGCATTGGCAAAACTTCCAACAATAGCAGGTTTCCCGCATGCCATAGCTTCCAGTAATGTAAAAGGCAATCCCTCGTAAAAGCTGGGTAGAACATAATAATCACAATTTTGATAAAGCCTCACCAATTCATCCCCCGATTTATAGCCTAAAAATGAAATATTGATATGTTGTAGTTCTTTAGAGTCAATTATCCTTTTAATTTGATTTTCTAAAGGTCCTACCCCGACTATTTCTAAATAACAACCAGAAAAGTCTTTGCTTTTGAAAGCTTCAAGTAATTTTAGAATATTTTTGCTATGAATAAATCGGCCCACATATAAAAAAGAAATATTTGTGTTATGCTTCTTTAAAATCGATTGCACATAACTAAATTTCTTTGTATCAACACCATTCCGGATGAGAAATATCTTTTCAGAAGGTACATTCCGCTCAAGCAACTGCTCTTTAAGTAAATCATTCAGGCAGATGATTGCATCTACTTTTTTAAATGTTCGGTCTTCCAGAATTTTCATTAATGAAAGACGGTACCAGGATCTTAGAATATTGTAAATAGTCTTACGGTTTCTGAAATTTGCTTTATCTGACGCAATCCCATGTAATGTCAGAATTGTAGGTTTGCGAAATTGCATAGCACCGAAAGTGGGATAATGAATATTAATTAAATCAGATTTATCCAGCTCATTTTTTATCCGCTTTTGAAACCACAGGCCTGCCAAAACAGGAACTCTCCAAATCTTTACTTTTATAATATTTTCGTATTTATCTTGATAGTCATACTTATCATCCATTGCAATTATCCTTGTATCAATGCCTTTTGCTCTCAGATTAGCATCCAGGTATGATATATAAGTTTCCACTCCTCCCTTAAAAAAAGGAGGAGAATAGCGTGTAAAAACGATATCTATTTTTACTTTATCCCTCATTTAAGCAAGCTTCAAATACTTTTTGCAACTTATTCATCTTCACACTCATATCAACATGCTGTAAAGCATACTTTCGCATCATGATTGCATGTTCAGACTCTGTGGTTATCTTTGAAGCAAATTTCACAACAGATAAAACATCTATTGGCGCTTCACCTTCTGGCAGTTTTAACACATACGGCTTTATTGGTTCATTGTCCAGATCATCATCCCAATAAGATAAAAAGAAAGGCATCCCCCTTGAAATATATTCTCGTACTTTAAGTGTAGCTCCTTCCTTCATACCATTCCGATGGATCCCTAACGTACCAACTGCAATATGACATTTGTCATACATTACATCCAACTCTTTTCCTGCCAATCTACCATAAAATTTTATATGATGCAGCAATTTCAACTTATTAACCAATCTTTTAATTCCTCGTAACGCAGGGCCGTCGCCAACAACATGCAGGTAAACATTTAACTTTCCTGTATAATTCGACAGACCTCTTATTAACCTATCCAGCCCATGGTGCGGATATATTTTTGCTACAAACAATATATTAAGATTATGATGGTCAAAAGCTGGAATACTGCGTAAAGGCAAATCCTTTACACTGATTCCATTTTGCACAACATACGTCCTCAGCGATTTACCAGCTCTTCTGTTTTCGTAGGCGGCTATTTCGTTTGTCACCGCAACTACAGCCAAAAGATTCTGCAAAAATCTGTTACCATAAATGCGCTCCAGTAACCAGGTTGAGTAATCACCGTTCAACTGCTTTTCCTGCAATTCTTTTGAATTATTTTCAGTAATCAGGTTAGGGTGCCGCTTTGCAAAATTAACCATTGCACTATCCACATATGGTGGATATCGCATGTATAACAGGTCATACTCTTGACCATTCAAATACTTTTCAAGTCTCTTAATTAAAACCCGCCGATTTGCAATTTTGGATAATAGTGGTATTGTGCTTGGTCTTTCAAGAAACAAATGGGTATAATCCCCATCAAGGTATTGATCCTTACCTAAACCGTGAATGGACATGAAGATGACCTTTACTGACATTTTAGCTTGTTTTAGCGCTTCCGACTGAGCCAGAATCTTTTTAGCCACTCCATAAGTTCTTGACGGTCGCCCGAAAGAAATAAAGCATATTTTCATAAAGAGATACCTCCTACAACTAATGTTTCTTTATTCAACCTTTTAAAAACAAGCACTAATCAGCAAAAATTATTTTTTAAACAACCTCACAAAAGTAGTGATTTTACGTAAGAATCGGAACCATGAATCAAAAGTGTTTTCATCTACTATGGCTCTTTCAGATAGAAAAAGATATATGAGAGTTCGATGAAATGCAGTAGTTTTGTTACCGACAGAAAACGTGTATAACACACTATCAAAATATGGGGAAAAAGAAGCCAAAAATATTTTATTTATCGGGAATTATGCCCGAAAATCAAAATACCGGCGGAGGAATATTCATTAGCAGACAGATAAAGGCCTTATCCGGTGAACTGGGAGGATTTCATCTTGCAGGGCTGAAAACCGGTTGTCAGCCCCGGGCGTCACATTTTCTAAAATTCAGAAAAACCACAATAACTGTCCACCCGCTGGAATGGACAATTTATCAAGCTTCTTTTGGGCTTCCCACCCTAGTACTTAGAAAACTTTTTCCTTTATTCGACCTGAAAAGATTGGCCGGAAAACTTCAAAAAGCCTCCAGCTCAAGTGGATATGACTTGATTCATGCCCACTGGGCTTATCCCACCGGAAAAGTCGCACAATTGATATCAAAAATGACAGGTATTCCTTACATAATTACACTACACGGATCGGATATACATAGACGCTTGGCTCAAAATAAATTTATCAGGGCACAAACTCTTGATGTACTTGAAAATGCAGAAAAAGCAGTATTTGTTAGTCACAACCTTTTACAGAAAGCTATCAGCAACAGCTATAGTGCCCAAAACAGTCTGGTAATCCCTAATGGAGTGGATACATCCGTCTTTTTTCCCAGGGATACTGAAGAAAGTCGGCAGCTAACAGGCATTCGAGAAAGAATGCCTGTTGTGGGATTTGTAGGAAGCCTTGAAAAAATTAAGGGTGCAGACCGGCTGCCGGATATTTTTGCACAAATTCACAATAAGCAGCCGCAAGTGCAGTTTGTGATCATTGGGGACGGCAAATTAAGAAACCATATACAAAATGAAATGAAAGCAAGAAACCTTCCTGTACGATTTACGGGATATGTAGCTGCAAAAACCTTGCCCTGGTATTACAGCCTTATGGATGTGATGCTAATGGCCAGCCGGGAAGAAGGTTTTGGAGTTGTAGCTATTGAGGCTGCTGCCTGCGGTACACCGGTAGTAGCACCGGCTGTTGGTGGTTTGGAAGATTCAGTCAGTGAAAGCGGAACACTTATTCCACCGATAGAATTCATGAACAGAGCTGCTCCTGAAGTCCTAAAACTTCTTTGCAAGCCCCCCAGGAAAGATTCCCTGATAAGACACAGCTGGCAATTCACCTATAAAAAAGTGACCCGGCAATATTCAGATTTATATCATGATATTTTAGACAAACATTGATGCAGGCGAAAAAACAAATAAAAAATTTACAATCATTTTTGATTGATGTGGCAGCCAAAGGCTTTTTTCATCTTTTAGGAGCAAACGGGTTATCTAAATTTTTCAACTTTGGCTCCCAACTTATTCTCGCCTGGATTTTTGTGGCGGAAGACCTTGGTCGCATTAAATCAATGCAGTCTTTTTTAAGTGTATTGGTAGTTTTAGCCGGTGCAGGTTTTAATGTATCAACTCTAAAACTTACTTCTGAAAACCGTAGTATAGGAGAGAAAAAAATCCTCATGTCTCGGGCATTCCGTTATTCAATAATTACCGGTATTATTGTTTATATAGGATTTGCATTACTCAGCAGACAAGGTGTTTTCACTGATGACAAGCAGATCAATGCACTACTTTGGATAGTTGCTATTGCTATTATACCAAATGTAATTAGCGAGATATATTTAAGCTATTTCCAAGCGCTCAAAAAATTAAAGTCTTATGCTTACATCCAATTGATCACAAAAATAGTAGCTGTTATAATAGTTATTACTCTCTCCTACTTGCATGGTCTTTACGGATACGTGTATGCTCTGCTTGCCTCCAAAATACTAACAATAGCTGCAATATTTTTCTATAAAAAGAAGTATATAGATAAAGGTATCTCCGAGCCTGTTAAGTCCGTTGATAAGCCCCTTAAAAAGCACTTACGTTATGCACCTTATTCAATGCTGGCGAATTTTTCTTCTATATTGAGTACTAATCTTGACATCCTACTAATGATTTTTTTGAATGTAGCTCCCGAATTAATTGGTTATTATGCTTTTGCAAAAATATTCATTAACATCTTACGATTAGCCGCATCCACGGTGCAGCAATCCACTAATCCGTTTTTCTCATCACTAGCAGACCAGCCCATAAAGTTCTTAGATCGTTTTAAGAAATACAATAGGATTATGTTCATAACTACATTTACAGGAACAATAGTATTAGCTCTTGTAGTTCCGCTTTTCATAAAGCTTTTGTTTTCTGCCTATAATGATTCAATACCCTTCTTTTTGATTTTAATCACAGGTTGGTTTTTCCGAAGTAACACCTATTTACCGGCAAGTGCCTTATTTGGACTGGGCAAAATAAGTATTAATTTTTTTATTTCACTTGCAGGCCTTCTGGTTTCCGCTGCAGCAATGTATGCAGGTTATTATATAAGCGGAGCAATTGGATTGGCCATAGGAATGGCAATTACCGGTTTGTTTCTCTTTCTCGCAAACTTTGTGGCAATGTATTATGTGAAAAGAAAATTATGCATTATTTAATTATGAAGGAACTACATGCTTCAAAAAGGGTTATTATCTAAATTCTATCTACATAGCTTGTACGCAAAATAGATGATAGAATCGCTTTTTTAAGTTTTTGTCTGGCTTCTATAATTATCAAATATATAAACCGGTCTTTTACACTAATTTCCTCATCTTTTATATTGTCAATATCAACTCTAATTTTGGAATCAATATAATCCTTTGATTCTCCTGTGATTCCTTTTCTAAAAAACCAAGCTCTATTCGATTCTTTTCTTTTTGTGTTTATATCAGTCTTTTCAACAATTTTGTTAATCAGTTCCTGATGTCCTGATATTCCCAGGAATTCCAAGTAGCCTTTTATTTCTCCTTCAAAGTTCCTCTTTAGGGCTTCAAAGGTTGAATAATAGACATTCTCTGCACTTTCAAATTCTTTCCATGTTTTCTGATAGTTACAAATCTGCATCAATTTATATCTTCCAATTTTCCAATAATATTTAGAAAACTCAAAATCAAGTTTTTTCAGATTTTTTATATGATGATAGTGTGACACAATAGCATCTTCCGGTGACCTGGTGATAATGAATATATAAACATCTTTTCTATTAATAATTTTCTTTATTATTTCTTCATTATAAATATGCGCTTTAGTTATGTAGTTTCTAGCATGAATGTCTTCATTTTTAATAAAGTTCGGAAGCTCCCTCTCAGCAATTAAATGCGGGTTCTTTTTACTAGCATATTTTAATGGTACTTTGGCATATTCGAGAATGCATTGCAGAATATCCCTCTGCCATGTTGAGCCTGATTTAAATGCTCCATTTGCTATTATTAACATTAATTTGAATCTTTTTGTTGATTGGCATTTTTCTAAATCATCAGGACAAATCTAATCATATTTTTGCTGCCTCAGTAATTCGATTATTTTTACCATGGCCTCAACAGGGCTGTTTCTTTATCTTGCCAACACCGTGGTTTTTCAAAAGACAAAATCATCAATTAAGCGTAGTCAGGATAAATAACTGACTTAATAGTCATTATCCATTTTGCTCTTCTGGCTGATGAGCTCGTTTACTTCATCCCACATCTTACTGGCTTCGGTTTTAAGCTCCGTTGATCTCGTAAGCAGGCGCTTTTGTATTTCCATTCGTGATTGGGGATTTATTATCATATCCAGACTGGAGTATATTTCCTCCTCATTCATTGAAACGTTTAATAATCCTTCCTCAAAATTATACTGTTGAAGCAGGAGCTTATAACGGTTACTCCAACCGGTGGCTAAAGAAGGTATTCCCTGGCTTAGTGAGTTAACAAGGCTGTGAAAGCGGCTGCCTATGGTTCCTTTACAATTCCCCAAAATTCCCTTTACTGCTTTGGGGTCACTTTCTTCAATTATATTTATTCTGTTACCAAGACGTTCCGTAATTTGCCGCGCTGGCTCCAGGTCTTTCTCCTCCTGTATCAGGATGAAAGGGTGTTGATCTTTTTCAAGCAGATATTTTGCACACTGCACCATGAAAGGCAAATAGTCCTCTCCCTTATCCTGACTGTATTGCCGCGACATACGAAAATTGGGAACCAGGGCAAAGCAGTTGTTTTCAGGATCAAAATTCCCGGGTAGTTTTCCGTCCAGCAGGATGGTATAATCCGGTGCAATCTTCACTTTTGAACTGTCATCGATTACATCGTTCAGGTAACCGGCAGACTGGTCGTCGGTGGCATAAACCAGGTCAGCCAAAGATAATACCTCTTTCATCAGCCGATTGTTTTTAGATGTTTCAAAAGCACCGTATGCCTGAGGAAGCAGTATTATTTTAGTTCCGTTTTTATGCCAGCGCTTGCAGCCGTTATACAATTCAGCCAGAGAGCTGGCGCCTGTTTGATCGCCATAGGCATAGCCGGCTGCATCAAGCACTACATCCACCTCTTTGTCAAGCACTATACCGTACATTTCACGGATATCTGACGGGACAAACCGCGCCAGGTCTCCCCATTGTTTGTTTTTGCGCCAGTACCAGGCTTTTTGAAGAAAGCCCATTTCACCGCGCTTATCAAAAGGTGCATACACAGGATGAGGAGCCATAACAAAACGTGCCGAAGGAAATGTTTCCTTTATCTGAGTAAGGATGGCAATCAACTTCAGGTGAGAACCCTTATTACCAAAATCGGCATGCCGGATTTCAATCAACATAATTGCATACTGCTTTTTTGAGCAGTCAAAATTCAAACAATCTCAGAATATAACCCGGCGATAATTCTGATTGCTGAACCTTGCTACTTGTTAATAAATGTTGTTTCTTGCTGCTTTACTCTGGCTGGCGGAACAATTCCACCACCGGCCAAAGTTGTGTAAAAATAGTAAAACTTTTCTCACTTTTTTGATTTTTGATAAAGATCACAATTTGTGTTATCACAAAGCAATCTACATCAAAAAAAATAATCTTCTTTATTTACAGAACATAGTATTATATTTGAGCAATAAATCTAATCTTTGGAAATATGCGTAATTTGTTTACATCTGGTTCTTTCTGGGGCATTTTGCTCATCCTGCTGGGTTCACTGCTGGTTTTAAAGCACATTTTTAATATCGAAATCCCGGTTGGAAAGATATTTTTTAGTCTTCTGCTTATACTGTTTGGTATTATGCTGATGACAGGTTCATATCATCATCGTGGAGGCAATACGGCCGTTTTCTCCGAGTCAAAATTCAGTTTCAGCAAAGAAACCGAAGAATATTCTGTGGTTTTTGGACAGGGAACACTAGACCTGCGAGAGCTGGAACTGAAAGAGGATGTAAAAATAAAAGCCGCCAGTGTTTTTGGTGAGATAAAGATTTACATCAGACCGGATGTGAATTACATAATTCACTCAAGCACTGCCTTCGGTTCGATAGATGCACCGGGAGGAAGTCCCAACAGCGGCTTCGGATCATCAGTAGTGAAATCTTCCGGCTTTGACGAATCGGCTCCCAGGCTCATTTTACGGACTGATGCCGTATTTGGCTCAATAGACATCAGACACTGATTTCCCCGGTAACTTGAAATTGTTTACCGTTACTTGAACGCTTCTTTACGCTGGCTTTTGACTGCTTTTTTTCGCCGTTGGTACCTGGTATATTCGTAACAGATTTAATTATTCACCAAAAACCAACCGCTATGAACACACCAGCAATTTTACACCAGCAAATCAGACATTCGCTCAAAGCTGTCTTTTTTATTTCGCTTTTCTCACTCACCTTTAATGCCTTTTCCCAGGGTTCGATTCAGGGTAAAGTCCGTAATGCTAAAACCGGAGAAACCTTACCCGGTGCACATGCCGTGATTAAAATCGGGAATAATATTATTGCCGACGCCACCGATTCAGATGGCGATTTTTGGATAAAACCTTTGGAAGCGGGCCATTATGATGTTGAAATATCTTATATGGGATATGATACTGTGCACATAAAAAATATTGAGGTTACTTCAGACAATATTACCCGGCTTGATGATATTATGCTTCCTGAAAAAGCATCTACCCTGAAAGTGACAGAAATTATATGGACAGAACCTATCATTGACAGAGCAGGAGGCACTGAATTCACCATGGATACTAAAGATTACCAGGAGATGCCAAATAAATTGGATATTAAGCAAACTCTTACTTCAGTTTCCACCGATCTGTCCATGGATCAAAGTACACGAAAGATCCATTTCCGGGGTTCCAGGGCTGATGATTTCATTTATATTGTAGATGGTATTAAGCAGCGTGGCGGAGAAGTTCACATCCCCTCGGGAGCCATCAAAAGCATCACTATTTATTCAGGAGGAATCCCTGCCCAATACGGGGATTTCACAGGCGGAGTGATCGTGATTGAAACCCTGGGCTATTTCGACTGGCTTGCCCAGAAGGATGATTAGTATAGCTGTTTTTCAAGAACTTATTCATCCCACAATAATTATCAACCACAGAAGGATGCGGCCATTAACCGAGCCTTGCCAATAACTTTAGACAGATGAAAATTCATATTTTGTTCGTTTTGTTGATCTTAGGTTTAACAGTGCAGGCACAGGACACCCTGCGGGGCCACGTTCTTGATGCCAAAACCAGCAAACCACTGCAGTCGGCCAATATAAGTATAAAAGGTACCTCCACAGGCACAAGCACATCTGCCGGCGGTCACTTTGAGGTGAAAGCAGGCCGCCTGCCGGTGGTTCTGGAAATAAGCCACTTGAATTATGAAAAGCAGGTGCTTACCATTACCGGCATCCAAAACAACATCCGTGTGCTGCTAAAGCAGAAAACCCATGAGCTACCGCTTACAGAGATCAACGCGGAAAAAATCCGGGATCTTGTAAAGGATCGCCCGCTTTATGTAACAGATTATGCACTATACGGCGATTCCTTACTGCTGCTCACATACCCCTACCGTAAGATCAGAAAGGCCAACCTAATACTGATGGATTTCAACGGCAGGATATTAATGAGACAAAAGGTAAATGATCCTGAAAACCTTTATTCTGATAAGCTGGGCAATGTACACCTGTTTACATCTGACTCGACTTACCAACTGTTCGTGAGCAACGAACAGATACACCTGCTTTACCCGGCAGCGAAAAAACAATTTCGCGAAAAAATGGAATCACTCAGTGGTGCTTCCGGTTCAAACTATTACATCAAAGCTTACAGACAAAAAAACCAGGTGCTCGATTATTACCGCTATGATCAGCAAAGCCGTGAAACATTTCATTTCCATACTATCACCAGCAAGGAAGGTGTTAATATGCTTTATAAAGACTTCTACTGGAGAATACAGCAGGAAGGATTTACCGAAGCTGATCTGCGCTTTGAGGAGATGGCTTTTTACTCGCCGGTTTTTGCTCCGATGCTAAGCATGAATGATTCTATTATCATCCTGAACTACCTGCATGACAGCATAGAGATATTTAGCCCTCAAGGTAAAAAGCTCAGCTGCATTCCCATCAGTCTGCATCACCACAGGCACTGGGAAGAACAGATTATTGTTGACAGGCAACAGAATAAAGTCTATGCACTTTTTTCTGATAAAGGACTTCAATATTTAAGAGAGATCAACCTCCATACAGGTCAGGCTGATGACCCAATAGAGGTTCCCGGTTTCAGGTTTGTAGAAAAGCTTACAATAAGCAATGGCACTTTATTTTTTCTCTATAAGGATTTTACTGGTCAGAAATACAAAAAAATATACAGAATGAGAATCTAAGCTGCATTTGTTTTGCGAACAGATAGAAAGCTGAAATAACAGATTTTTTATATTTTCTGCGTTGATGGCATCGTTAATTTTTCTTAATATTGCTGAGTTCGTGGCGAAAAGGCCATGCTTCAGAAAGCTTGAAAACCTTTCCAATGGTGACTTTTTTGGGAATTTTTCAGTCATAACGTAAACTTATAACAAATTAGATAACCTGCCCCGGGCAACCAAATGAACCAGCAGGTGTTTTACCACAAAGATATGCACCAGATAACTTACGTACTACTTATTCTGATACCGGCAGTTTTTCAAACTGGCACCAGTCTGCAGGATGATGATATCCCACAGATAAACAGGGAGATTATTCGCCTCACAGATTCCTTAATGGGAAAAACCATAGGCCGCGGCGAATGCTGGGATCTGGCTTATTACGTGCTGGAACACACCAATGCCGACTGGAATAAAAAACTCGAGTATGGCAGGCAGTACAAGCCATCCCAGGCACAGATTCTCCCTGGTGACATTATTCAGTTTCAGAATACAGTATTTATTAGAAAAGAAGGAAACAAAACAATAAAATGGAAAGCACCAAAGCATACGGCAATAGTTATGGAGGTTAATGATAGCGGGAAACTTACCATTGCACATCAAAATGCAGATGGGAAACGCTATGTTACAAGGGGAACAATTAATCCCGGTAATCTGGCCAGGGGAAAGTTGCTGTTTTACCGCCCCAAAAAACTTTAATCCATCTAAACTTGCCATTTGCTTCTAATGCTTCATATTTTCGTGCACTGTTTCAGACCGTGCAAAACAGGGATAACACATGCGTAGAAAATTTCTCTTAATCATCATAGCAAGCATACTCACTACTATCAGTCTGTTTACACAGAATAGTGTTCCTGAAAGAAGCCAGGAGTACCTAAACAGGCAGCTTGACAGCCTTGATAACATTCCTATGCATTCTCATAAGATTCTGCTGCCCCGCATATCCGTTTTGCTACCTCTGGCACGCAGCCACAACGATACTTCCTCAGTATCTTATCTGCTATCACTTAAAGCATCAGCCTTTTTTTATGCCGGCAAAACCGACAGCGCAGTATTGTATTTCAAGAAGGTTGCCCGGTTGGACTCCATGCAGGGTAATATGGACGGCTTCACCAGTATGAGAAACAATATTGCTGTTGTTTACGATCGCATGGGTAACCTGAAAAAAGCGGTAGAATTATATCAGGAGAACCTGGAAACATATAAAGATCTCAAGGATAGTAGCGGCATGGGAACCACTTACATGAATATGGGAAGCGTGAACTACAACAGGGGATTTAAAGAAGTAGCCCTGAATAATTTCATTGATGCCTATAATTTGTTTAAAGCAATAGGCGATTCTTCCCTGATGATCCAGAACAGCATCAATATAGGCATAATATATTCTGACACTAGAAATTATAAAAAAGCAAAAAAACGATATCTAAATGCACTTGATTTTTTTCGCAGAAATGGTGACGACAGCCTGAATTATTCTCTATGCCTGTTGAATCTCGGGGAGTTAATGCTTCTTCAGGATAAAAATATCAAAGGTATTGAATACCTAAACAAGGCACGTAGTATTAGCCAGCGATTTAATACGCCTTCAATACTTGGCGAGGCCATGCTTTCGCTATCAAAAGCACATACTAAACTGGAGCATTATGATTCTGCTTTGCTGATGGCTGATTCTGCTTTAAAAATCGCCCAGATGATCAGCGAACAGTCCTTACAAATTAAAGCCTGGAAGCAAAAAGCCATAATCAGCCGCAAACTGGGGAATTACCATGATGCTCTCACCTACATAAATAATGCTGTGAATATTATCAACGAATATAATATCACGCCTGAACTGCCCAGGGTACTGCAAAACCGGATAAACATCCTGGAGGCCCTTGGCAGGGACAAAGAAGCCTATGAGACCATGCAGAAATATCTGGCTGCCCGTGACTCTACGCTTACCGATAAACTGATGACACAGCTGGCAGAGCTGGAGTACCGTCACCAGCTGGAAGAGCAGGACAGGAAAAATAAGGCTTTACGCAGCTCAAATAAAATACAGAAACTTGAGCTGGGCCAGATCAGGCGCCGAAATATCGTGAGACTCCTGCTTGGAATTACCCTGGCAATTATCCTTATCGGTTTGTTTGCGCTTCGCAGATTCAACAGAAGAAAAAGCAGGGAACTGAAAATAAGACAGGGCGAACTGGAATTTACTATTGAAAAATTACGACAACAGGAAAGCAAGCAAAAAGCAATTCTTAGTGTAATGCCTGATTTTATTTTTCTGATAAATGAACATGATACCATTAAAAAAATTCATTCAGAAAACCCTCCTCCTTTCAACAACACTGACTACCAACAGAAGAAACTGGACCAGGTATTACCCATAGATTCTGTAGAAAAGTTCCGCAAAGCAAAAGAAAAGCTTCAACAAAACGGTTCACTGGAGGTTTTCACATTTAAAACAGCAGGTGAAAATCAAAAAAGCATATATGAAGCCCGCATGGTTCGCTTACCCGGAAATCAGTTTTTGATCTTTGCCCGGAACAGAACCAGCGAGCAAGCCAACATAGAAGAATTAGCCCGCTCGCAGCATGAGCTGGCAGAAGCAAGCAAATCCAAGGACCGTTTTCTCTCTATTCTTGCTCATGATCTGAGGGGGCCCTTTAATGCACTACTGGGATTTTCAAGCCTGCTACATGATGATTATGACCAGTATAGCGATGAGGCTAAAAGACAGTATGTAAGACAGATATATAAATCTTCCGAGCAATTGTTTCATTTGCTGGTTAATCTTCTGCAATGGACACGTTTGCAAACCGGTAAAATTACTTATTCACCCACTGAGTATGATCTGGTAAAAACAGCACAGGAAGCTAAAAATGAGATCACGCAGTTTGCTAGGGACAAGGATATCACCATTACTACTGATATGCCTGAAAGCCTGCCGGTTGTTCATGACAATTCAATGCTGCACGGTGCAATAATCAACCTTTTATCAAATGCCATCAAATATTCACACCGGAATGATAAGGTTGAGCTGAAAATAGAAGATCAGCAAGATTATGCTGTGATTGCAATTGCCGACAATGGCATAGGCCTTGATATTGAAGACCCTGAAGAGCTATTCCGTATCGACAGGCAGTATAAAAGGCCGGGAACTGAAGAGGAAAGTGGAACCGGACTGGGCCTTATTCTGGTTGATGAATTTGTGAAAAGACATCAGGGATATATTGAAGTAGATTCCCGAAAAGGTAAGGGCAGTATATTCAGAATTTTTATTCCGAAGAAGTAGAAGGCAAAATATTGCTACTTAACATTTTTTAACAGCAGCAGAAGATACGCGGGGCACGGAAAAAAGGATTAACAGCGTTATAACACCTAATCCTAAAACCCACGGAAAAATGAACACCAACCCTATTGAGAAAGCAAGTCAGAAATTAAAAACCTCACTCACCTTCAGGTTCATTGCGATTGTTATCCTGGTTCTGTTATTATTGATCCCCACCTCTATGATCAAAAACATGATCAGGGAACGGCAGAGCTATGCTCATGAAGCTATACGCGAAGTGAGTCAGAAGTGGGGCCATTCACAGAAAATTGCCGGCCCGGTTTTGAATATTCCTTACCTGGATCATCCGGGATCAGAAAAGTCTCCCACACGCAAGATCATTCATCTGCTGCCTGATTACCTGAACATCGACGGCAGGCTGAAACCACATAAAAGACATCGTGGAATTTATGATGTAATTGTATATGAAGCCACCCTGCAGATTACAGGCAATTTTTCACTGTCAGGACTGAGTGAAGCAGGAATACCACCAGAAGATCTTTTATGGGATCAGGCATTTCTGTCAACAGGAATTACTGATTTACGCGGCATACAGGAACGGATTTTACTAAACTGGGATCAGGAAAGTTATTATTGCAGCCCGGGCATTGCCGACCAGGGTTTACTCAGGCAAGGTGTAAGCACTAAAGTTAAGCTGGATACCCTTAAAAGCAACTACAGCTTCCAGATGAAAATAAATCTCAACGGAAGCCAGAAAATTGAATTTCAGCCCCTGGGAAAAGAAACGGAAGTGAAAATCAGTTCTGATTGGCCGGCTCCGAAATTTGACGGCGCTTTTCTGCCAGACACTCACAACATAACAGATGAAGGTTTTACAGCACAGTGGAATATTCTTCATCTAAACAGAAATTATCCACAACAATGGACCGGAAACGAGTTTAACATTACAGGAACTGCTTTTGGTGCTGAATTGATCACGCCGGTTGATCATTATCAGAAATCGATGCGCACGATTAAATATGCCATTCTGGTTATCTCGCTTACATTCCTTATCTTTTTCTTTACTGAGCTCCGTTCTAAACGAAAAGTACATCCTTTGCAATACATATTGGTGGGACTGGCACTGGTGCTATTTTATTCACTTCTGGTGGCGCTGTCCGATCATATACGCTTCGATATTTCTTTCCTGATATCTTCCCTGTCCATAGTATTGTTAGTGTCAGTATTCTCAGGATTGGTTTTCAGAAAACGTTCGGCCGGCATCAGAGTATTTCTGTTGCTCACACTTATCTATGCCTTCATTTTCACCTTGCTGCAACTGGAGTCCTATGCATTACTTGCAGGCAATATCGGGCTGTTTATCATCCTGATGGTTATCATGTGGATTTCAAGGAAAATAAATAATGAAAACCCGCCAGAACCAAGCCCTAACAACTCCAACCAATAACTTCTGTAAGCCATCCTTTTAAGGGATGGCTTTTTTAATTTGCCGCAGCAAGTTCACCTTGCGATTTTATTTTATCTTTGCCAAAAACCAAATAATAATAAAATAATGGCACAACAAACAGATCCAAACATGAAACGCATAGTACCCGTTGCAATTATCATCGGGGCAATCATCATTTTAGCCATTTCATGGACCAGCATTACAGTTACTATTGATGCCGGACATGGCGGTGTTCTCTTCCAGCGGTTTTCAGGTGGAGTGGATGAGGAAAAGGTATATTCCCCAGGGCTGCACTTTATGGCACCCTGGAATACCATGCATGTTTACGAAACACGTAAGCAGGAAATAACAGAATCAATGAACGGATTATCATCAGATGGTCTTGAGGTTATCATGGAGATATCCTTATGGTATCGCCCTGGATATGAATCACTCGGCCTCCTTCACAACAATGTGGGCCCCGATTACCTTTCAAAAATTGTGATGCCTGGTCTGCGTTCAGCTACACGTACTGTAATAGGCAGGTACAAACCTGATCAGCTATACTCCAAAAACCGGGATGAAATTCAAAACGAGATCAAAGAAGAAACCGAAAAACTGCTCGAAGATAAATATATCGAAGTGGAGAATACATTGATCCGGTCAATCAAGCTTCCGGCTAAAATAAAAAATGCGATAGAAACAAAACTTGAGCAGGAGCAAAAATTGCAGGCATACAAATTCAGGCTTCAAACGGCATCAAAGGAAGCTGAAAGACAAAAAATTGAAGCAGAAGGTAAAGCCCGCGCAAACAGAATTATATCTCAGAGCTTAACGGATAAGATATTAAAAGAAAAAGGCATCGAAGCTACACTTAAACTGTCAGAATCAAATAATGCTAAAACAATAGTTATCGGCTCAGGTGATGGTGGATTGCCTATCATTCTTGGCGGAAATAATTAATACAACGTATTTTGAAAAAAAAAGGGGCTTGATCAAGGCCCCTTTTTTTATTTTTGCTAAAAAATATGAAAACCAGGGATTATCAAAAGGGAGATTACCAGGGGATAATTAGCG
The DNA here is from genome assembly GCA_041641835.1 of Bacteroidales bacterium. Taxonomy (GTDB): domain Bacteria; phylum Bacteroidota; class Bacteroidia; order Bacteroidales; family PWNQ01; genus PWNQ01. The sequence continues at coordinate 2,349 of JBEPXQ010000006.1, read as the reverse complement.
TGTGGGAGGCTACTGGTGTTGGTAGTGAAAAGCGTGGTGATAATGAAAGCATTATAGAACACAGCATCAACATAGGTGGAAAAATGCTCATTTTGGAAGAGCAGGGAAGAATAACCGGCACCTCATGGATGACCTTTGACGGCAGGCGGTTACACCTGCATCATATAGCAGTACTCCCTGAACTGCAGAATAAGGGATATGGGGAAATGCTTACTGAAGCTGCTGTAAACTTTGCCCGGGAAAAAGGTTACCAGATCAAACTGGAAGTTCATCAAAGCAATAAAAAAGCTATCGGGATTTATAAAAAACTCGGATTTAAATATCTGGGAGATTACGATATCTATATCATCCGCAATGTATAATCATAATTCAATAGCCTTAATTTATGGCTATAAACCATAATTACTTCTTTTTCTTTAACTCCACACCAATCGAAACCTCAAATCCTCTATAATCCAATCGGGTTTCGCTGAAATCTATGTTGTATTTTTGAGGTGGCTGGCCACTGGTGGCAGCAAAATAGGATCCGCTTATTGGCATTTGCTGATGGCCCGCGAAATAAGTTGATCCTACCCTGCCCCAAATATTCCCGCTAATGCGGAAGCGGAATGTAAAACCAAGCACATAGCCCCAACCAAAACCTCCGGTATTAATCACGGGTTCAGAACTAACAGCCAAATAATCATAACGATCCTGAAGCATTTGATCAAGGTTTCCTTTCATCAGTTTTGTATTCCAGGTATCAAAGGCAAAGAATCCTGCACGCAGATCATAACGCACTGTGCCAATTGGAATGGTAATGGCAGGGATTACGGTTA
>JBEPXQ010000006.1:0-1521 GCA_041641835.1 Bacteroidales bacterium | reverse complement strand
CCTGCTATAGGAGCTTCAGAATTCATATCACCAGGAAATCGCGTCATGTTCATTCCACCAATTGAATAAAGAGCGATACCAGGAGAAATTTCAAAATATTTACCAAATGAAACTGGAAAGCTCAGCTTAACCGGAGAAACGGGTACAGAAAAGTAGCCATTTCCCGGGAAAAAATAGCTTACACCAAAACTTTGTGCCTTAGATACAACTGTGATCAAAAGGAATAAAATTAATAGAATAAAGATTTTCTTCATAGATTCCCAATGTTGTTGATTAATAAAAAGATAAAAGATGCTGTGAAGATAATCTTTAAAAAGGAAATAAATTCTTAAAAAGTGAACAATTCGGCCTCTGTGGCGTATAACTATCAAACAACTCAAAAATTTAACCAATACATTTAAATCTAAAAATCTGAATTATGTCAAACAGTGGAAAAGTTTTATTAGGCGTACTGGCAGGAGCTGCTGCCGGAATCATTACCGGTGTATTAATTGCACCTGCAAGCGGAAGAGAAACCCGCGATAATATTTCATCGAAAACGGATGAATTATTGGTCAACGTGAAAGAATTGCTGAACCGTCAGAAACAAAAAGTAGAAGATACCGTAAAAGGTAAAGCAGGCAGCAAATAAATAGCACGATATGCTACAAAAAATTGAAAATTATATCAGTTCCCGTATCTTGCTACTCAAGATACAGGGAGCTGAAAAATTAAGCAAAGCTATAGCAGTACTGTTCCGTCGAATAGTACTGTTATTGTTTGCTGGATCATTTATATTTTTTCTATCCATAGCCTTCGCGCTGTGGATCGGTTCGATTTATGATTCAAACCTGATTGGATTCCTTGTTCTGGCAGGTGTGCATTTTCTGATACTCTTATTATTGTACGTATTCCGCAAACCTTTGCTGGAGCGAACCGTAAAAAATGAAATTGTACGATCGATATTTGAGGAATCTGACAATGAGTAAAAAGAAGAAAAAGAAGGACGGCATCATCAAGAATTATGCTGAGATGCAAGCCGTGAAAAAAGAGCTTACTGACCGCGTGTATATTGCCGAACAGCAATATATAAAAGGTCACGAGTGGATTACCATGTTCCTGGGACTGGCTGGTGTTCATAAGGACAAGAAAAATCAGCAAACCCGCGAAAATATCCATGCCGGGATAATACAGTCAATCACCGAACTCCTCAGAGAAAAAGCTTTCTTTAAAAAGTATAAAGATGATTATACCAAAATCATCATCCCCTTTGTGCTCACAGTTCTTACTGCTATTATTGTAAGAAGGTTATAGAAATAATTCCGGTAGCCATCCATTCACTGATGAGTGGGATGTACTGGATTCGAACCAGTGACCTCCGCCCTGTCATCCGCCTCAGGCGGGCTAAAGCAACTAAGCTAACATCAAGCGAGTACCAAACACCATACTTTTTATGCCGCCGTCATAACAGCCATTTGGCGTGAAAAATATAGTTATGGAAGTAGTATGAAATTACCAGGTCTCAAAAATTCCTAATTCCTA
>JBEPXQ010000005.1:0-19669 GCA_041641835.1 Bacteroidales bacterium | reverse complement strand
TGCGGTAATCCTGCTCTTCCCAGTTTTTGGCGGTCAACAGGCGGTTAATGCTGAGCAATCCACGCTCATTGCGGGCCATCAGCACGGCAAGCTGAATATCGCCTTCCCGCAAGTCCACGCCGGCCAACGGTTCTATGCCTTTGTCCTTACAAATGCGGTAAAACTCCGGCACACCCATGGTGGTGTTGATATCCGTGAGCGGCAGAATATCCCAGCCCAGGGTTTTGGCCTTGTCAGCCACCGCCTCCGGCGACATGGTACCGTATCGCAAGCTGTAATACGAATGCACATTCAGCAACATGATTTTCTCCTCTTCAGTTCCTTCGCGCCTGCGGCCCGCTGTACGGCATCCCTGCCAAAGCGATTGCGCATACGGTCCATGGCCTGATACAGGCTGATCATCTCCGGGGTATCCTCAAACATATTGATCTGCTGCATTCCGCCCACCAGGCCGCTCAGGCGTACCCCCACCAGCCGCAGCAGCATGCGGCGCTGGTATAGCTCGTCGAACAGCTCCTGCGCCAGCTTTATCAGCACATGATCAAAGGACGTGTAAGGAATCCGCTTCTGCCGCGTGTGCGTATCAAAATTGGCATAGCGGATCTTCACGGTGATCACCGAAGTAAGCTTTTGCTTTTTGCGTAAATCGTAGGTCAGCTTTTCCACCATCCCGGCCAGCAACTGCCGGATGTGGTGAATATCGGTGGTGTCCTTCTCAAAAGTGGTTTCCGTGCTAATGGACTTGCGCTCGGAATACGGCGTTACCGGCGTATTGTCGATGCCGTTGGCCTTTTTCCAAAGCATCAACCCGTTTTTGCCCATCACCTGCATCATCATATCGGGCGGCATTTCCTGCAGGGTGCTCACACGGGCAATGCCCATGGATCGCAGCAGGCGGAAGCTTTCCTTCCCCACCATGGGAATTTTACGGATGGACAGCGGCGCCAGAAACGGCTTCACCCGTGGCTGCTCCACATACAGTTCGCCATTGGGCTTGGCTTCGCCCGTGGCTATTTTCGATACTGTCTTGTTCACCGACAAACCCATGGAAATGGGCAGTCCGGTTTCTTTCATGATGCGTTGCCGCAGCTCCTGCGACCATTTCATCAGCCCGAAAAAACGGTCCATGCCCGTCACGTCCAGGTAGTGCTCATCGATGGATGCTTTTTCGTACAGCGGCGCTTCTTCATGAATTACATCCGTTACCAGGCGGGAATACTGCGTATAGGCTTCCATATCACCACGCAGAAAAACAGCATCCCCGCAAAGCTGCCGCGCCATTTTCATGGGCATGGCCGAATGCACGCCAAAGCGCCGGGCTTCGTAGCTGCAGGAGGAAACCACGCCCCTGCCCGATAGTCCGCCGATAATCACCGGGCGATCGTTCAGGCGCGAATCCCGCAAACGCTCCACTGCCACAAAAAACGAATCCAGGTCCAGATGAAGGACGTTGCGCGGCTGCTGTATGTCGAATTTACTGTGATGCATTGTAACTTGTATTCCCTGTTTTCAGTCCCAAAGAGAAACTATTTACTTTGATTAGTTATCCGTCAAATTCCTGACTACAATTTAGGCATTTTTAGACATACTTGTCCAGCCGAATGAGATTTTTTTTGTTAAAAAGATGAAGACCGTCTTGCTCAGACCTGATTTTATGTCTGTACCTAAAATAATTTTTTTCCTTCAGTAAAAAAGCAAATGATTCTCCCGCCATAATTTGATAAGGATTTCTTATCTTTATGCTTTCAATCAAAAAACATCACAACATGGAAAAGGAATTGAGCATAGGTACCAGGGTAGACCATGAAAAATACGGTGAAGGAATAGTCAGTTTCAAGGATCTGACAACATATAAGATCATTTTTGTGCGCGGCGGAGAGATACAGTTTTCCAAAAGTCGCCTTGAAGCGGATATTATCAGTGAACCGGAGGATGCAGACGAGACTGCATCGGGATTAAGCCTTAGGGATGTGGAGCGTGTGCTTTCTGATGTGTTGGATCGCTACGGCAGCCTTCAAAAAATCATCCCCATGGGTGATAAATGGACAGGTGGAAAAATGATATTAAAACCAGGTTCTGAAAATCTGAAAGACAAAGAGATACCGATAGAATCATTTTTCCATAAAATTGTGATGCTGCGTGACAGGTTAAGGGTATTGGAGCAAAATATCAACAGTCATAAACAGCTGACAGACGAGGAAAAAGTTCATATGCAGCAATATATCTCACGCATTTACGGAAGCCTTACTACCTTTAACGTGCTGTTTGAAAATAAAGAGGATTATTTTGTAGGACAGAAAAGCAGCCGCTGATGTATCTAAGGATCTTCATTCCTTGTCTGATAATTTTAGCTGGATTTGCCTGTAATAAAAGTAGCAGTAATTCAACTAAACTGTCGTTGCACCTCAATCAGGAGCTCACAAAACTGATGAGCCCTGAGGAAGTAGTAATTCAAAAATTCCGCAATAAGCAGGAATATATTTCCACGGGATTTGACTTTCCAGTTGGCCCTCCTAATGGCGAAGGATACTATGATGCGCAGCCATTCAGGAAAAACTTCCATCTGGGTGAAGACTGGAATGGCAATGGCGGTACTGATACAGACCTTGGCGACCCGGTGTTCAGCATATCCGAAGGATGGGTGAGCCAGGTGAAAGATTATGCCGGCGGGTGGGGAAATGTAGTCAGGGTTATACATGCCATCCCTCAGGCCGATAGCCTCATACTTGTGGAGTCGCTTTACGCCCACCTCGACAGTATTATGATCAGCCGGGGTGACTTTGTGAAAAGAGGGCAGCAGATCGGCACTATGGGTAATGTCGGCGGGATATATTTTGCGCACCTTCATTTTGAACTGAGAAACGACATAAGGCTTCCGCTGGGCTTTGGATATTCTGACAAAACAAATGGTTACCTAAATCCTTCAGAATTCATCAGAAGACACAGAAAGATAAAACAGTAAAAAACAGGGTTTCCTGAAAACCGATTCTTTCTACAAACCAAAAGGATATGTTTCAGGAGTTTTAGATTCTTTTTCCTTCACATCAATATCATTGAGGCCCTGTGTTTTATCCAGAAACATGAAGGCATCATATCTGTCAGGAATGATAGTTGGCACGTAATTACCAAATTTCTCCCTCGCGGGATGATACACCACCCCTACGGCTCTGTGCGGTATATGCCTTTGCAGACCGGGGATGCCTCGCAGCTCATCAGAAAAAACAAAAAACTGTCTGCCAGCTTCATGGCAGATTCTTTCCCAGGAGTCCTCTCTTGCTTCAGGCAAATCCATTTTCTGCACCGGGCTGCCCCAGCCTTCACCGGCAAGAACACTGCCATGGTATGATCCGAAACCGATTAAACCAGTGTTTTCCCTGCCGTAAACCTTACGGGCCAGCTCCCCGATATTAAACAATCCGTCGTCAGTCATATCAGTATAAGCAGCATCTCCAATATGGGTATTATGTGCCCACACTACTGCCCTGGCATTTTCACCATGGAAATCAAGCAAACGGCTTAGTGTATCCATCATATGCCTGTCACGCAGATTCCAGGTGTTTCCGCCACCTTGCATCATCACGCGATAATACTCTTCGGCATTTTTGGCAGTAATGGCATTCTGCTCGGTGCTAAAAACGTGTTCGCTGTCGGAATTAAAGGTGGGTACTTTCATCCTGATCTCGGTAAGCATCTCTTCCACCTCGCGGCTGCAGCCTTCGGGTGCTATCCTTGTGGATGCTGCATAGCGCTGTCCATCACCATCGCGATGCGGTTCAAAACAACGCATTGCCTTTTTAGCCGTTTCCAAAGCGGCGGGATCTTCTTTTTTGAGGTATGCCATCACGGCGTCCAGCGACTCCCACAAACTGTAAACATCAAGGCCATAAAAGCCTTTTTTCTGATCAGGGTTCAGCTTTCTATTAAAATCACGCATCCATTGAGCAAACTCGTGAACCTCCCAATTTGCCCACATCCAGGTGGGCCAGCGTTCAAACTTCTTCAGTACTTCCCCTGTATCTTGCTGTGCATCACTGTAGTTTTTCACATGCCGGTTTAACTGATAAGATGGAGGCCAGTCGCCTTCCACAGCCACGAAATCAAAGCCATGCTCTTCCATGAGCATCTTTGTGATCCTCGCACGCCAGTTATAATATTCATGGGTGCCGTGTGAAGCTTCACCCAGCATTACTACCTTTTTATCCTTGAATTTCTGAATTAGAGGCTTCAGTTGTTCGCTGTCGCTGAATTCATGTTTACCGGAAACAACTGATTCAATTACAGAATTCTTCATAGATCAACGAGTGTTTTAGTTATAGTTTGCTATTTCAGTTTACCATAAAAGCCAGGTTGAGCCTGTGCCAGAATGGAAGCAGCCAGAGTAACATCATTGATATCGAGGTGTTCGACATATGGATTAGATTCGCGATGAACGGGCTCACTCCAGAACTCCTCAATTTCATCAGCCATTGAAAGATATGCTTCCAGGTTAGCATAATTAATATCGTGCTTTTCAAGCCATGGCTGATAAGCTCCCAGCGTGTTTAATCCAAGTGACAGGCCACATTCCCTGAAGCAAAGGCGGAAATGTACGGGCTCAGCTATATCTTTCCTGCTTGTAAAGTCTTTAAGCCCCCTGATGGCTTCTCTGAATAATTTTTCAGGCTTGACAGAATCAGGTGGATCAGCTTGTTCCTTCAATTCCATGGCGCTAACTACATCAAGGAACAGCCCTCCAAGGCCAAGAGGATCTGCTGTGGTCCAGTCTTTACCGGCACAAAGCCTGCTAAGCTTATCCACATAGTCACTAAAATCCTTATTTTCATTTGTATATTCCTGCACCTTCAAAGTTGTGAGCAGTCCGTCCAACGGATCATGAGCTCCCATTGAGCTAACCAGCGGACGCTTAAGGTCCACGTTCATCTTCCAGTAGATATTTAGGCTACCGTTATCTTCAGTAATAAACTTCTTTCCCGCCATGCTCATTTCAGCCGCCTGGTTCAGATATTCCTTGTTTTCCAGGTGAATTCCTGCCTGGAGTAGCGCTCTAATCCAGCGAATATTATAATGAAAATACTGTCCGTCTCTCCCCCATTCGCGGGTTTCATCAAACTCTTCTTCTGCGGGCCTTTCCAGTCCTTTCTTTCCTATTCGTAAGCCATTTTTTGTGGGCTGCTTCGCTCCTTCTTCCGGTGATAACCCACTTATCCATCCTTTGCGGTCATCTTCCGGAGCATATTGCCCCAGATATTCATTGACGTATTTAATAAGTTTTCTGGCCCATCCATGATACCTGTCACGGTCTTCAATGGCTGCAAGAGCAAGCATGTTCTGCAGGGCAAAAGCATCTGTCCACAGATAACGCCGCTGCGGATTGCCGTCCCGGCCTTCCAGGCCGGTTCGCACAGCGTAATTATACATAAGTTGTTTAGCTAATTGGAGTTTTTCCTGTGATTCTTTCTTAGTTCTCATATTACTTCCTGTTTAGAAGTAATACAAAAGCAAACGTGCTTTGGTTTAATCAATGAAGTGTGAAAACCACAGTGTAACCTAAATGCAGCTGCACATTACTACAGCTGCGGTTTAAAAATCGTCGCTTATTACTTTTTACCAACGGTGCTCCTGGTTCTTTTTTTACCCTTCTTATCGTCTTCTTTTTTATCGTCTTTTTTATCATCGCCGCCGGTGTTACGTTTTGTTGTACGACCAGGCTTTGAAGGGCTGTCGGGTTTATCATCCCCACCATTGTTACCTTTGAATTTACCGGTAACCTTGTTAATTCTCTTCATGTCTTTTTTGTGAATATCCGATCCAAAGCGGTAACCTATACCTATGCTGATGTTCATCTGATTTTTAAACAGATAATCGGATTCCTCCGGAGCAAAGTTTCTTAAGCCGAAATCAATTCCAAGCTGTGCGTAAAAAGCGCGATAACCCCAGGTTATCTTGTTAGCCCAGCCAAAATCATACATCCTCATTTCCCTGTCTTCCACAAAACCGGATTCCACCTTTCTCTTCCCGGAGTTGTTTTCAATCTGGCTATTTAATGACCACAGAAAATACATTCCGGTTTCAAAGCCAAGGAAGCTATTCTTGCCCAAAGGCTTCATATAGCCAACCCTAAAGGGTACCTGTATGAATAAATCAGTATATCGGCTGGCTGTGAACAGGTTCAGGGTATCGCTTCCCTGATCTTTTATTTTGTATTCTCTTTTACCCAGCAGGAATTCAAATGCTGAATATACCTTTTCTGAATATGGGTTCAAATGGCTATATCCAATGAACAGACTGTAAGCATTGGGCATGTAATCAAGGAACTTGCCATTTTTTTTGTTGTCCTGAATTCTGAAATTGTAGAGTGAAGCCCCCATGAATATGTCTTCGCCATTTTTAAATGCATGCTCCCAGGTGCTTTTCACCAAATCGGCATTAATAGGATCATCTTGCTGTGAATGTAATGTTGAAATAAAGCCTGTAATAATGACAATTGATAAAGTTAGTGCAATGTTCTTCATAATACCCGGTATTAATTTTAATGCTATTAACTAATTGATGCCCTGTTGCGGTTGAAAAGCCACATAATTTTTCTATCTCAGGGCTTGTTTTCCACGATAAAAATAATTGATATTCACAAATCTGTTATTAAGAAATGGCGAAAATCATTGAAAGTTTTCCACAGCATAAGGCGCTAACTACCTGCTCTTTATTTGCATTTAATTAAAAGACTGTAAAGTTGAAGGGCGTTTGCTAAACCTGTGTTCAGATCCTGATCATCAAAAGATGGGTGTTTCAATAAGTAAAGAGGAATTTTCATCCGAAAATCAGGAATAAGATTAAACAGAAACAACTATTATATGTTATACAACTAAAAACAACAGCGTTTAATTACACAAAACCAAAACATTATGATAAAAGTACTGGACCTGACTCAAGGAAACATAATCGCCTTCAGAATGGAAGGAAAGATTGAAGCAAAGGATTACGAAATAATTGATCCTCTGCTGGAAAAGACTAAAAAGGAAAATGAAGAAATTAAGCTGTTTATGGATATTGGTAAGATCGAGGGTTTGGAAGGTGCTGCCATTACAGAAGACTTTAAGACTTACTTCAAACATATAGGGTCAGTAAGCAGAATAGCAGTAGTTACGGATTATGATTCACAGAAGGTGTTGCTTAAATTATCGGATATTTTCACCAATACCGAGATTAAATTCTTTCCACAAAAGGAAAAAGACATTGCCATTGCCTGGGTCACCCGTGAAAGCTAAGAAAAGTAAAGCCCTGTCCCTTTAAGTGGGCAGGGCTGTTTTTAGTCATCGTCCATAGGAACCAGCAGCACCGGTATATCAGCTTTACCCGGGATTTTGGAAGCAGCACTACCATAGAATGCTTCATATAAAGGCCCATGATCATGCTTGCCTAAAATCATCAGATTTATATCCAACTCTTTCGTTTTTTTCAGTAAGGTTTTAGCTGTAGCACCGGGTATCAGCAGCCCCTCGGCATCCACACCCTGTTCCTTCATTTTATCGGTATATTCATCCAGCAGTTTGCGCTCATCAGATAATTCCCTGGCACGGTCTTCCCGCACAACCTGTGGCCCGGGTTGATAGCCCACGAAATCAGGATCAGGTGCCGCCACATGCACCAGCCAGACCTTAGAACCGGTAGCTTTCGCCAGCTCAAATGTCTGATCCAAAAGCTTTACTGTATTTTTATGAAAGTCGATGCCTGTTAATATGTTTTTCATACTGACTGTATTTTTAGGATGTACTGATACAACAACATTTATTAAAGGAAGTTTGATTCGTATTATTAAGCCGCTGTCAGTATCCTCTCATTCCCTGGTCTGGTGATTTTTCGTAATTTTGCATTTCCTTTATTAATCAGAGAATTTATGTTACGGAAATCATTCATACTCAGCATCCTGACACTTATTACACTAACAGCTTTTTCACAGAAAAAATTTGAAGCACCCGATGTTTATTATAAGTGGAACAGCTTGTCGGATCAAAAAATCAGCAAGAATGGAGAAATAATCAGCTGGGAGGTAAACAAGCTGAAAGGCGATGGTTATCTGCATATTCTTCAACCACAAAAGGATCAGCACGATTCCGTTTACCGGGCCGGCGATGCTCAACTATCCCCCGCGGGTGATTTTGTGGCTTTTTCCATCAAGCCGCACTATGATACACTCCGCCAACTGGAGCTTGACGGAGTGCCAAAAAAGAAATTTCCTCATGATTCACTCGGCATACTAAACCTCAGTAATGGTAATATCAACAAATTTCCGGCTGTAAAATCGTTTAAAGTACCCGGGGAGGAAACTGCCTGGATAGCCTGGCTGCACGAAAAGCCTGTTTCCTCAAAAAAAGAAAGACCAGATACTACTGAAACAGCCGATTCGCTAACCACCGACACCACTAAAGAAACTTTGACTGGTGAAAAACTGGTTATTTATCATCCCGCAAGTGGATTCAGAGTGGAGTATGATCAGGTGGACAGGTATGAGTTTTCGCGTAACGGACAGCTGCTTCTGTTCAGTCAGAAAATAAAACAGGAAGAAGAAGACCAGCAGGACAGTATTAAAGTGTGGGTGTTTAACACTGGAAATCGTCAGGCCCGCGGTATATTTGAAGGTGCAGGTGAAATTAAAGATATAGCCGTTGACAGACAGGGAGATTCTTTTGCTTTCATTTTTAGCGATGATACTTCAGAAGTAAAAGATTACCATTTATATCTGAATGAGAAAAAAATAGCCGATACTACTTTGACTTTCCTTCAGCCAAACCATCAGATTTCAGAACACAGCATCCTGCAGTTTTCCAGGGATGGCAGCCGCCTGTTGTTTGAAACCCGACAGGTTCCTGAGCCCGAAGCTGAAGACAGCCTCACGGCAGAAGAGAAATATCATGTTGATATCTGGCACTGGAAGGATAGTTATCTGCAGCCACAGCAAAAAATTCAGAAGAAAAAGGAAATGACGAGGGATTACCTGGCCTTTTATGATCTGAAAAAGAAAAAATTCATCCAGATTGAAAATGAGAAGATCAAACGTGCTTTTATACTAAAAGACAACAATAGCGAACATGCCTACGGTTTTGTTTCCGAACCTTATCGCCGACAGATCTCATGGACAGGTAAACGTTACAAGGACATTTGGTATATCAACCTGAAGAGCGGTGAGCGGAAAAAAATACTTGAAAAGCATGCCAACCGCACCTCCTGGTCGCCTGCTGGCAGGTATATGGTGTATTATGATGAATCAGACAGCAGCTGGTGGGCGCTCGACATAAAAAAAGACAGCAAGGTGAATCTGACGAAAGAGCTGAATATTCCCTTCTACAACATTGATCATGATACACCCAATCAGCCATATGCCATAGGAACGGCAGGTTGGGACAAAAACCAGAAGGTCTATATTTACGATCGTTATGACATCTGGAAAATGGATCCTGCAGGCAAGGAAAAACCGGAGAACATCACTGCTGGCTACGGACGTCGTAACAGAATGCAGTTCAGGTATATCAAAGCCGACCGTGAAGCACATTTTCTGCCCGAGACCTTACTTTTGAGGCTGTTTGATAAGGAAAATAAGGATGCAGGTTTTGCCCGGGCAAATATCAATGATGTTTCTGCACCAAAGATCCTTTATAAAGGGGCTTTCATGGTTTACGGATTCAGTAAGGCAGACAACAGCCAGGACATAATATTCCGAAAAGGAAACTTCAGGGAATATCCCGATCTGTGGCTTAGCAGTATGGATTTTGATGATCCGCAAAGAATCTCCCATGCCAATCCCCAGCAAAGCGAATACCTATGGGGAACTGTGGAAACAACGGCGTGGGTTAACGCGAACGGCGACAGCCTTTCTGGCTTAATATACAAACCAGAAAACTTTGACCCGGAGAAAAAATATCCTATGATCGTTTATTTCTATGAACGCTATGCCGACCGCAAGCACGCCCATTATATCCCAAAGCCCTCACATTCTGTCATTAATTTCACACGTTATGTAAATGACGGGTACATCATTTTTATTCCTGATATAAAATATAAGGAAGGATATCCTGGTAAAAGTGCAGAAGATGCAGTTATCAGTGGCACATTGCACATGATCGGTCAGGGATATGTGGACAAGGACCGGTTGGGGATGCAGGGACAAAGCTGGGGAGGTTATCAGGTAGCTCATCTGATAACACGAACTGATATGTTTGCAGCAGCCATGGCAGGGGCACCTGTAAGCAATATGACCAGTGCCTATGGTGGCATGCGCTGGGGCTCAGGAATGAGCCGCGCGTTCCAGTATGAGCGCACCCAGAGCAGGATTGGAGCAACCCTGTGGGAAAAACCGCGCAGGTATATCGAAAACTCCCCCGTATTCTATTTGCCGGAAGTAACAACTCCTTTACTGATCATGCATAATGATCAGGATGGTGCAGTGCCATGGTATCAGGGCATAGAATTGTTTAACGGTTTGCGCCGGCTGGATAAGGTAGCTTATATGCTGGTTTATAATAACGATAAGCATAACCTGAGGCACTGGGGCAATCGCATCGACCTTAGCATACGCATGAAGCAGTTTTTCGACCATTATCTGAAACATGAACCAATGCCGTTGTGGATGAAAGAAGGATTACCAGCCACTGAAAAGTACAGGAAAAGCGGATATAAATTAACAGACTAATTAAGCTGGATAATCGTTATCAAGTAGCCATGCGTAATGAAGCTCAATATATTTATAGTCATATGAAGATAAAAAACCTTACAACGCCAACTATTGTTTTAGTTATTCTCGCCTCTCTTTGGCTATCAATTGGATGTGAAGAAGAAAAGCTGATAGAGGAACCTGTTGACTTAAAGTTTTCAGCCGATACTGTTTTGTTTGATACAGTATTTACCTCCATTGGTTCAGCCACCCGCAGCTTCAGGGTTTACAATACACAGGATAAAAAGCTGGAGATTGACAGGATAAAGCTGGGTCTGGGGCAGAATTCCGCTTTCAGGATCAATGTAAACGGTCTTTCAGGCACTGACTTTGAAAATATGGAATTGCGGGCAGATGACAGCCTGTTTATTTTCGTGGAGGTAACCATTGATCCGAACAGCAAAGACCAGCCGATGATCGTAACCGATTCCATCATCTTCAACACCAATGGCAATATACAGGATGTAAAGCTGGTAGCCTGGGGCCAGGATGCTATTTTCATTGTGGCAGACACGCAAATCCCCGGCCTCCCTCCTTTTAAAATAGTAGCCAAAGAAGGGCAGCATGTTACCTGGAATGATCCCAAACCTTATGTTATTTATGGATATGCTGTGGTGGACTCCACCGCCTCGCTCACTATCAGGGAAGGCACAAATGTACATTTCCATGCAGGCAGCGGTTTATGGGTTTACAAAGGTGGAAGTCTTAAGGTGGAAGGCACAGCAGGAAATCCGGTCACTTTCCAGGGAGATCGTCCTGAAGACTATTATAAAGACATACCCGGGCAGTGGGACCGTATCTGGCTCAACGAAGGAAGCACTGACAATGAAATCAGCCATGCCGTTATCAAAAACGGATTCATCGGGATACAGGCCGAAATTCTGGATGGCCATATGGGCAATAAGCTGTCCATGGACAATGTGGTAATCAGCAACATGACAGGCATTGGCATGCTGGGAAGAAATTACAATATAGAAGCATCCAACGTTGAAGTGAGCAATGCCGGCAGCTATGGCATAGCGCTTACCAATGGAGGAAACTATAATCTGCAACATGTTACTGTTGCCAACTACTGGTCGGAAGGTGTGAGGCAAACGCCATCCGTATATCTTAATAACTTCTATGAATATCCTGACAAAACTATAGTTTCCAATGATCTTAATGCTGTTTTTTCAAATTCTATTATCTATGGTAATCAAACCAATGAATTTTTGGCTGAGGACATTGCTGACGGAACACAAATGAACTATACCATGGATCATTGCCTGGTACGTACTGAAGAGAGTACATCGGGCAGCTTCTGGGTTAACTGCATCATCAATCAGAACCCTGAATTTGAAGATACATCGGAAGACGATTACAGCCTGACGCAAAATTCTCCGGCTGTGAACACGGGTAATCCGGCTGTAAATATACCGGTTGACCTGAAAGGTAATATGCGTGATGCACAGCCTGATATGGGAGCTTACGAGTTTATTCCATAAGCCGGCTTCAATAGTTTTTATATTCAGCAGCTTACATCAGTATGTTATTTTGGGTATTTTTTCCTGAAAATGCGGTTTTCTTTGTCCACCGGGTCGAAATAATGTGCATACTGCAGACCGGTGATTGACTCCCTCCTTCCCAGGCATAGGAATCCGCCGGGAACCAGGCTTTCATAAAACAGCTTTAAAGCTTTGTCCTGCAATTTCTGATTAAAGTAAATGAGAACATTTCTGCACAGGATCAGGTGCATTTCTCCAAAGGAACTGTCGGTGGCCAGGTTGTGGCCGGCAAATACGATTTTCTTTCTTAATCGTGGTAGTATGCGGATATGATCGTAAGCGGCTTCATAATATTCGCTCAGACTTTTTTTTCCTCTTGCTTCTTTGTAGTTGCGGGTAAATTCCTGAATCCTGTCAAGCTTGTAAAATCCTTCACGCGCTGCTTCAAGTACCTTCTCATTAAAATCAGTGGCATACACCTGAGTTTTATTCATTATTCCTGCTTCATGCATAAGGATGAGGTTGGAATATACCTCTTCACCACTGGCGCAACCTGCATGCCAAAGCTTTATATAGGGCCAGGTTTTCAGTACCGGATACACTTCCGATTGCAATTTCCTATAAAATTGCGGATCGCGAAACATAGCCGTTACATTTATGGAAAAACTCTTAAGTAACTGTTGAAATGCATCAGGATCCATAAGAATGTCGTGCATCACCATCGGAATATTACTATAAGAATATTGCTTTAGATGATAATCCAGTCTGCGCCTTATGTGTTCCATAGAAAAATCCCTGAAGTCGTAACCATAGTGAAGGTAAACTGCTTCAAGCAGAAGTTTTGCCTCCAGGTTTTCAACTTCAGGGAATTTAATATCCTTGTCCATTAAAGGCTACTAATACTGTTTTCGTTTGATATCTGCTATCCTGTATATATCGCGTGGATGAATCGTAAGCACAGGTACATCTGCTTTTCTGACAATCTCGTGGATGTTACCACTAAAAACGTAGGATGCCACATTTTCCTCTTCTATGGCAATTAAAGCAATCAGATCCACACCGTCATCATTGATAGCATTGATAACATTATCAGCAAAATCACCTTTCATCAGGTCTTTGGTTTCATATTTAGTCCCGGCTTTATCCAGATAATCTGTGGTTTGTTTAAGATATGATTCCACCAGCTTTTCTGTTCTTTCATCTTTAGTGGAGGGGATGGGCTGTACCACAATAGTGGCGTCGAAAAATTTCGCAAAGTCGGCAACAAAAGGTACTTTCTGCCTGCTTTCACGGCTGTCATTAACAGGTAGTAAGATGCGCTTAAACTTTTGTTTTGGTACATCATTGCGAATGACAAGCACCGGAACTTCTGAAAATGTTATCATCCGGTGAGCATTGGAACCAATAAACAGTTCTTCAAAGCCTGATGATCCATGCGTAGAAGTAACAATCAGTTCTGCGTCCTGGTATTTGGCATGGTTAATAACCTCCTTATAAACTTTTCCATGCGCAATTTCATAAGTTATTTCACCATGAGCAAGTTTGTCTTTATACTTGTTTACTGATTCTTTAAATTCCTTTTCCACCTCAGCACGATGCTCCTCTGTGGAGGTTGAATAAGGATCATGTTTTTCTTCCATTACATAGATCAGTTCTATCCCGGCCTTCATGTTTTCAGCTACATGTAAAGCCAGATCAACTGCTTTAAAAGAGTCATTTGAAAAATCTACTGGTACAATAATTTTCTTCATGGTTATTTTGCTTTTATTACGTTAAGCTGTATAAGTATAGCAATAGAAACGGTTTACTGTTCAAAATTGTTTAAAATTTAATATATACAAAAAAGCCGCCAACCCAAAAGGTTGGCGGCTTACAGCATCATCCGACTTTTAGCGGACGATCATTTTCTTTGTAACCGAAGCATTTCCGGCATTTACTTTATAGAAATACACACCTGCTTTAAGGTCTCTTGCAGACACTAAGAAATTGTATGCACCTGCAGCTAATTTTCCTTTGTCTTCAGTATGTACTACCTGTCCTATCATATTATACACCTGCAATGACAGATTAGTTCCTTCTTTTAACTCAACTGCAATGTTAGTTGTTTCATTAAAAGGATTGGGGAAGTTCTGACTAACAGTCATCAGGTTTTGTCCTTTGGCATCTTCAACACTCATGCCCGGTCCAAAGCCTACATTCAGCAGGAGGTTATGGGTAACCCCATCCAGTGGCGTAGGGCCAAGGTCAGCAGTGGTTACCGGTATCATATAGGTATCCGTACCAACCTCCAGAGTAATATTTGAGGCAAAGTGGAAGTAATTATCACCCCAGTATTGTGTTCCGGTAGTAAAGTTCGTCACCGGATATGTTGTACCTGAAGTAATATCTTTTCCCCATGCCCAGATATCGGGTGCAGAGTTTATGGGAGCATTATCACCGTTAGGTGCTGCCAGGGTACTGTCGGTATCACTCCATACAACAAAAACCTTGCTGCCATCTTCTGTGCGGGAAGCGTTGATACGATGGTTCCAGCCCATGGCATCAGATCCGCTGCCAAACAGTTGATCATCTGCAGTAACATTGTAGCAATACATATAAGTTACCAGCTCAGCTTCCCAGCCACCGGTACCGTCCATATAAACATGGAAAAGCTTGGGCTGCTCATATGTAAATGTATAACCCAGTGAGTCATCATGATCAGAATAGCTTCCCTGGATAATAGCGAAAATGTGCAGCAGGCCGTTATTATCAACAACAGGATCCATTTCAAAGCTGAAGAAAGCTTTCTTCAGAGTAGGATCAGCCAGAGTAGAACGGATATGATCAGTGATAGAAGTGAGATTTGTGAAGTCATACACAGGCTCCAGGTTCCAGGTCATCCCCCCGTCAACCGACTTGTAGATAATTGGCTGATAAGCGCGTTGATCATTTATTGAATCTCTACCACGGAAAATGTAATAACCTACGGTGCCATCCTCATTCCAGGCCATGCTAACGGAAGAAGCTGCACGTTCGCCTGTAGAATTATCAATGGCAAAACTGTGATTCATATCCATCACGGGGTCCCAGACAACGGAATTGGTTCCGGCATTGAACTTACCATTATAAAGAATTCCGTTGCTCCAGTCATAAGAACTTGAAGTACCAACGTAGTTATCACCAGCCACATGAATACTTGAATCATTGCAAACGGATAAATTCGAGTTAGCATGTGAAAAATAAGTAGTAGGCTGAATAGGATCATAGGATGTGTTTTCCAGGGTACCATCCATTTTCACAGATCCCAGGTAGTTGTGTGACCAGCTGCTACCACCGGTTACAGGGCCTGAATATACAGCATAGCAGTCACTAAGTGAAGTTGCTGAAGGCAGATCAAGGATACCGCCTGATGGATAACGCATGCGTTTTCCACTCTCTGGAGTAATTACAGTGTGATCCCAGTTGGTACCCTTGTCATCAGTGGAACTTATCCTAAGCTCATCGCCAGTACTGCCAAAAGGACCTCCGGCACGTGCAAAAAACACAATAGCATTGTGATCAGGGTCTGCAGTAAGGGCTGACTGATCAGCCGAAATAAGACTGTAAATGTTGGCTGATGAAGCAAAGGCAATTTTTTGCAGACCTTTGCTTTCGGTTACTACCGGTGTTTTCACCGGTGCTGATGATGGCTGACTCGCCATTACATCATAGCTTTCCAAATACCTGAGGTGAGGAGGATCCTTATCCTCAAGTGTGGGCTTGTTAACTGCATTCTGTGCAATTCCTGTTGCACCAAATGCCAGCATTACAATTAAAAGTAAAATATTTCTCATAATCTATCGGAATTGGTTAGTTTTTCTTAGGCAAATATAATCATGAAAACAACATTTGTAAAATAAAATTAAGATAGCTTTACTTTTTTATCAACAGCTCCAGCATAATAAATTGAATTTCAAAATTCCTGTGGATATGCAGGTGAAAATAAACTGAAAATTAAATCCTCCCAGTGAATGAATATAAATTTCTGAATTGTCTTCGTATAGCTTGCTTGCTGTAGTTTTCCACAGCTGATTGTCGTATAGTGTCACTATTAAAGCTGTATTTTCCATCAAGGAATTGATCAAGGGCAGTAATATAAGCCTGCTGATTTCCGGGAGGAACAATAAGGCCCTTTTGTTCATCCACGTGCTCAGCTATCCCTCCTACATTAGTGGAGATCACGGGCACGCCACAACTAAAAGCTTCATTGATAACTACCGGCATGTTTTCATAATGGCTGCTGATGAGCAACAGGTCGGCTTCCTGCAACTGCTTTACCAGCTCCTCTCCTTCCAGCAGCCCCAGGAAGTTGATGTTTTCTGGTGGTATATTCAGCACAGCTGCTTTTTCCTTCATCCGGTAAAAGTCAATGCCATCACCTACCATCGACAGATGAAAATCAGAACGTTTTTCTGAAAGCTGCCTGATCATCTCCAGCAGCCCGCTGATATTCTTTGATTTATCCTCAAAACAGGAGATATGGATGAATTCTTTTTTACCATTCCCGGATGAATCCACGGGTTTAAAATGGCTGGTATCCACCACATTATTGATGATCATGCTGTGCTTGTTTTCCAGCCCGTGGCTGTTCATAGCATGCAGCAGTTTCTTCGAGATGGCTGAAAAAGCATCAGCTTCACTCACCACCTTTTTTGTCAGCTTTTTTCTCAGCCAGCCCTTGTAATTAAGGTGCGCCGGCAGATATCTCGACCAGTGTTCGGTAATTACATACGGGATGTCGAATCTTTTTTTCAGTAGCCAGGCCATAACACCTGAACGGGTGAGCACGTGCACATGAATAAGGTCTGGTAGCCCGTGTTGATTTTTGTAATAGTCCCAGGCATCACGAAACGCCCTTACATAAAAGCTGCCAGTCAGTGCCCGCTTCATCGATCCCGGGAGTCGCGATTTCTTATGGTAATAAACCCTAATTTCCTCCACGCCGTTTTGAATCTCAATATCCAGCCCTGCAGCCTCGCTGTCATCTTCCAGACCATGCAGGTAAATTACACTTACCTGATAATCGGGGGCTATTGCCTGTGCATGACGCTGCACAAACAATCCGAACATGCTGTCGAACCGGTTTGGATACCATGGTGTAAGAAATAAAACACGCTTTTTTTTACCGGCTTTTAAGTCCTTTGAAATCATAATGAAGCTTACTGCCTGCAAACATAGCACGATTTTTTTTTGGAAGAAAATTTATTTGAAACAAGATTTTTATTATCTTTGCAGCCGCATTGGAAATGGAGAATGTAGCTCAGTCGGTTAGAGCGCTGGATTGTGGTTACAGAGGTCGTGGGTTCGAATCCCATCCTTCACCCTGAGAACACTAAAAACCAGGCAATTATAAATTGTCTGGTTTTTTATTTCCTGATTCAACACCTTACCAGGTTAAGCTCGCAAAGGCGAAAAGACGCAAAGCATTAAATCACCTTCGAATCTCTCCGCTCTTCACTCCACGCTCACGGCTCTCGGCATCTAACTCATCCCTCGCTCAAATCAACAACCTTCACCACCTTCCTGTGTCTCAGGTGCGATCGGATAATTTGCCGGATGTCCTTATTGTCTTCAAAGGAGGTGATAAAGTCCATCATATTTTCCCGGTTTACCTTAACACTGCTGTCCACGAATCCAAAACCGCGGTATTTCCCCTTGTAGATTAAAACAAGGCTGTTTTCCTGCTCGTTGCGGCCCACATCAACTATAAGGTGGTTATTGTGTTCCAGCTCGTAAGCCTTCAGCATTTCCCTCACTCTGCGGTTATAGGTATCGGGTTCTTCCTTTTTAATGCATGCTCCCAGGCACTGGTGTACCTGAAAATGGAAGCAGGCTCCTTCTGTTTTATACAGACCGCTAAGCTTCTGACATAAAAAATACTTCTCCACAACGGCACGCAGATGCTCTTTAGCAGCTCTGGCAGTGGAAAAGGTTGTGTGTGGTTCCGTTTCGCTGTTTATGCGTCCTGTTTCCAGCCTCAGGTATCCATCCTCATCCGGGTAGCTGAAAAGTCCGAAATTGAATGACTGCCTCCTCTGCCTGCGGTTAAACACAGGCCGATGCTTCTTTATCTCGTCCGATTCCAGTAACAAAGCCACCAACTCACTGCCCGTAAGTTCATAGTCAATTCGGCAGGTAATAGTCTTCATTTTCTGTTCCCGCTCATCGGGGCTGGCAAAGTGCGACTTCACGCGTTCCTTAATGTTAAGGCTCTTGCCTACATAAATGATCCGGTCGTTTTCATCAATAAAATAGTAAACACCTGTTTTCTCCGGTAAAGCATCAAAAGTCTTCTTGTCCATAGCCGGAGGCAGATACATGGGCAGCATCACCTGGTTGGTTTCCTTCTGCCGGTTAAGAATGCGCTGAAACAACTGGACTGTAGCCATGGCATCACCTGATGCCCGGTGGCGGGCATCATTTTCGATGCCAAATACATGGCAAAGCTTCCCAAGTCCGTAAGACTTCTGCCCGGGGAAAACACGACGACTCAATTGCACAGTACATTTTTTATTCCTGCGGAAATCAATCCCCACACGGCGGAATTCCTCTCTGATAAAGTTGTAATCAAAGCTGGCATTATGGGCTACGAAAGTCCTGCCTTCGGTAATACTGATGATTTCCTGCGCCACCTCAGCAAAGCTGGGCGCATCAGCTACCATATTATTAGTAATTCCCGTGAGCCGCGTTATCTGAGCTGGAATAGGACGTCCGGGATTCAGCAGTGTATGCCACTCCCTTTGGATCTCTTTTCCATCTGTGAGGATGATAGCAATTTCGGTGATCTTCTCCCTGGAAGGCTTCAAGCCAGTGGTTTCCACATCTATTACAGCATACATGCTGCAAAGATAATCAAGAATGCTCAATCATATCTTTACCTTATCCTTCAAAATCAGATATGGATTATCCACACCGTATCCTGGATCCTACAGTTTTTCTGCTTAATCGGCAGGAAATCCTACAGGTAGTATGTATAACGGCTGCTCACCGGAGGCAAGTCCAAGCTGTTCGTTAATGTCTTCTGCATAAAACGCGCCAACGACCACGGTTCCCAGCCCCAGGCTCTCACATTGCAGGTACATATTCTGGGCAGCATGCCCGGCTTCCATGTGCACGTATTTTTTGCCGTGACTTTTATAGCGTCTGCTGGTTCGTTCATAAGTTCCTGTGATGAGAAAATTTACCGGTGCATTTTTTATCACATCCTGCCCCAGTGCCGCTTTTGATAATTCTTTCCGCAAATCACCGCTCATAAGCTTTTCCAGCTTGTGCCCGGAAGGGTGATAAAGATAAAAACCCTGCAGTTCATCGTGCTGACTACCGGCAAGTACATAGACCTTCAAAGGATAAGTCATTCCTGCAGAGGGTGCGGCCCGCTTCTCTCCCGCCGCTCCGGTGATGCCCTGTGCCGACCAAAGAAGTTGCGAGATCATGTGCAGATCCAAAGGCCGCCTGCTATATG
>JBEPXQ010000004.1:0-20023 GCA_041641835.1 Bacteroidales bacterium | reverse complement strand
ACCAAAACATGAAGAGGCAAAGCCAAAACCGGCCCGTAAGATCGACATCCTGTAATGAAATACTAAGGAAGCAATGAAACTGAAGCCCCGCTTGAAAAGCAGGGCTTTTTTTATTTATACCGAATATAAATATTGGCCCTGTTAATAAATATCAAATTATTTCTTTGATATTGTTTTTTTTGTTTGCATATTTGAAGACTGTCTTTCATATAAAATCAATCCTAATAGATAATTACAAAACCAGGCTTATGGATCGACATTTACAATTACAACAATGCAGACATTGTAAAAACAGAAAAACAGATTACCGGCAGGGAATGTTATGCGGTCTTACCGGTGAAAAGGCGGAATTTGAAGATAACTGCCCTGACTTTGTGAAGGATGAGACCATCATCGAACGGCAGCCACCTCCCTACACCGGGGAACAAGAGTCTGTGAGCGTTCATGAAATAAGGCATAATCTTCCCCATGAGGTTATAGAAAATTACCGTATTCAACAAAATATGTACGCAGGATCTCTGGCTGCTACCATAGCAGGACTTGCAGGAGCAACCATCTGGGCGCTAATAACTATAACCACCGGATATCAGGTAGGCTATATGGCCTTTGCAGTTGGTGGAATGGTTGGTTTGGGTATGCGTTATTTTGGCAAAGGGGTGGATCAGATATACGGGATAACCGCTGCCGGCATTGCTCTTCTGAGCTGTGTGTTGGGTAATTTTCTGAGCATATATTTCTGGGCAGCTGATTTTATGAATGTTGGTTATCAGTCAGTATTCAATATACTTGGCTATAACCATGGGCTAAAATATATGGCAGAAAACTTTCATTTCATGGATGTAATATTCTATGGCCTTGCGGTCTATACCGGATACAGGCTTTCCTTCAGAAACATTTCAAAGAAAGACCTGAGACCAAATTCGTGATGGTCATTATGTAAAGCTCTAACTACCAGCCTTAATGTATTTATTTATAATGGCATGTATTAAAGGTTTGGAGGCCGGCATTTTAAGATAATCATTAAAAATACCCTTATTAACTTTCTTGAGTTTATCCTGGTTATCATACTTTATCTGGGCGATAACCGGAACAGAGGGCCGTTGTTTCTTGATCTGTTCAGCCAGGAAATCCACGCCTGAATCCGGCAGATCAACATCCATTAGTATGAGGTCATGCTGCAACACACCTGCAAAACGCTGTGCTTCTTCCGAGGTTCTTGCCCAGCAGATATTTACACCTGTATCTTCCAACATCTCCTTTAGGAAATGGAAATTATCTTTTGAATGGCTAATGATCAGTACTACGGGCGGTGCATCCCCGCGCCTGGGCATGTCAAAATCTTCAGCTGTTCTGCCTTCTTTCAGGTTTCTCAAAGGCAGCTCAAGGGTAAAAGTACTTCCCTTGCCATAAACAGACTTCACGCTAACAGACCCATCCATATTTTCTGCAAGATTTCGTGAAATGGACAAGCCAAGACCAGTTCCGCTTTTTGATGAGCGGTATTTCAAATCAACCTGTCTGAAACGCTCGAATATCAGCTCCTGCTGGTCGGCAGGGATCCCTATGCCAGTATCGTGCACTTTAAATGCTATGTTGCCTGCTTGTTTATCAACTTCAAGCACCACCTTACCTTCATCCGTAAACTTAAAGGCATTGCTGAAGAAATTCATCAGAATTTGCCTGATCCTTATCTTGTCTGCTTTCCAGCTGATGTTCCGCAGGTTTTGATTTATTTCAGAATAGAAGGCTATATCTTCCTTTTGCTGCCGCTTTCTTTCCTGAAGCAGCTCCATTTTCAGGTCAGAAAGAAAATCACTAAGATTTACCATCTCATAATTCAGGTGCAGTGAACCTGCCTCCAGTTTGGAGATGTCGATGATGTCATCGATTATCCTCAGCAGGTCCTGCCCTCTCTCCTGTACAAGCTTGATATATTGCAACCTGCGATTTGCCGGCAGCGAATCACTTTTCAGCAGCTCAGAAAAACCCAGAATTGCATTCATAGGTGAGCGGATCTCATGCGACATATTAGCCAGAAAGGAAGACTTGAGCATATCATTTTCCTCCGCTTTTTCCTTGGCCCTTCTCATGGCTTGTTCTGCATCTTTTATGGGTGTAACATCAGCAAATACACCATGGATTTTGGTGAGGTTTCCCTGCAGGTCTTGTTCGCCATGGCCTGTGAACACCACGTTGATTGTGCGTCCTTTTCTGGTTTTCAGTTTGAGAAGAAAATGATCCATGCGGTATTTTTTCTTTAAAACCGACAGGAACTTATGGCTGGTCATTTTTTCCTCCTCTGCCCAGAACCAGTCGAAGCTTTTCCCGATTACGTCACGCTTCTGATAGCCCATCATCTGCAGCCATTTACTGTTAACCATCATCAGGTGGCCTTCGGGATCCATCAGCTGGTAACTTTCCGGGAGGTTCATATAGAAATCACGGTAATATTTCTCCCGTTTTTTAAGTGCATTAACTGCATCCTTGCGGTTAATGGCCATGGATATCTGGTGAGCCATAAGTCCCAGAGCTTTCAGGTCCTGCGGGGTGTAAGGCCGGTCCTGATCATAATTCTGCAGGATTACCACCCCTTTATTCCCGTGGATAAGCCTTAGGGGAACGCCCATCCACTGCCGGCCCTCGCGTCCGTATAGCCTGATGCGGTCTTTGCCAGCCAGGTCTCGTACCTCTGTATCAGTAAGTAAAACCGGCTTTTGATCTGCAATAACCTGATAGCTTAACGTCCTGCGAATGTCATCTACCTTCATCATATCCTGAATGAGCGTTTCATCAGAACTAAAAAGTATATCCAGCTTGTTTTCAAATTCGTCATACTGTAACACGGAGAAGTTATTGGCAATCATTACAGTTGAAATATACTGCCTGGTTTTATCAAAATAAGTATGGTTATCAAATTCTATTTCTTCCATGGACAATTCGGCTATATTACCCACGGCTTGCTGCAATTGCTCTGCAAACTTGCGCTTGGTAATATCAATCATAATCCCTTCAATGTACTCGATATCTCCGTTTTGATTTTCCCAGGCATTGCCCTGCTCGAATATCCATGCTATTTTACTATCTTTTCTGATGATCCGGTATTCCACCTGATACTGCAAATGTTTCCGGATGGCATTATCCACTTGCATGTGAACAGGCCTTCTGTCGTCTGGGAAGATCAGCTGGTAAAATGACTTCTTGTTATTATGAAGAATGTCCTCGGGCTGGTATCCTGTGATAGAGGAAAATGACCGGCTTAGAAACAGCATAGTCCAGTGGCGGTCATATTTACACCTGAAAGCAATTCCCGGCAGATTATTCAGAAATCCCATTAATTTCCTGCGGCTTTCCTGTAGTTCCTTTTCAATATTTTCACCCGGGCTAACATCACTCATGGTAATGAACAACAGCTGCTGTTGCTCATCTTTTGACATGGAGAAATCAATCCTTCTTTGCTCGTTATTTTTTCTGATAATCCGCCCCTGATAAGCAGTTGAGTGTGATTCAGTTGTCTCATCGGCCATTGTAATGATATCTTGTTGATGAACCGGGTTAAGCAATTCGTTAAAGCTCATTGTCTGTAGTTCAGACAGCGAATAACCGCATACTTTCAATGCCCTGCTATTGGCATAAAGGATTTGAAGATCATAGCCGGTTAGTATAACGGGAATTCCTGCTTTTTCAGTAAACCGTGCCAGTTTATCGTCCATGAATAATATTTTAGGCTGTTGCTTACAAATAAAACTTATTTGCTTTTAAATAGCAAATTAAAACCAATACCTAAAACTGTTATTACTCTCTCTAAAGGCTGTACAGGATGTAATGCTGTTAAAAAAACTTCTTCAGGCAGTTCTCCAGCTTGGAACGCAGAATGGGTTTTTCAATATAATCATCCGCTCCCACTTTATTGCTCTCTATTCTGTTTTCGCTGCTGGTATATGCTGTTTGAATAATAACAGGAATATCCGGATATATTTCCTTAATTTTCCCGGTAGCTTCCAGGCCATTCATAATGGGCATATTGATGTCCATGAGTATGGCATCCGGCTTTTGTTTGCTCACGTATTCCACTGCTTCAAGCCCGTTCCAGGCGTGTATTACGTTTGCCCCCAGCTTTTGCAGTATTTTCATCAGCAACACATAATTTACTTCCACATCCTCCACTACCAGGATATTCTTACCGCTCAATAATCCTTCATTCATATTCTGCACCTGATTCTTAATTTCTACTCCGTCATATTTTTTTAAAGCCTGTTGTTTATGGGGAACAGAAAAGTAAAAGACACTTCCACTGTCTTTACTGCTTTCCACCCATATTTTTCCGCCATGTTGCTCAATAAATTCCCTGCTGATCAACAGTCCCAGCCCGGTTCCCTTTTCTTTTTTCGTGCCAGGGCGCTTAAAATCATGGCCTGGCGAGAACAGCTTTTCAGTCATATTGGTATCCATCCCAATACCAAAATCAACAACAGAAATAACTGTCTCAGCTGGATTCCTTTTTGCTTTTACGATAACATCTGAATTCTGATGGCTGTATTTCAGTGCATTGGAAACCAGGTTGCGTATTACTGTTTGAATTTTATTGGTGTCGCCATATACCACGACATCCTTATGCACCTGGTTTTTCAGATTAATCTGCTTTAGATTAGCATTTTTACTTAGAAGTGTAAAAACCTGCTCCGTCAGCTCATAGATATTCACTTTATCTTCTTTATGATCCGTGCGGCCCAGCTGCGAGCGTGTCCATATAAGAAGGTTTTCCAACAAGCTAAACCCCTCCCTGGAAGTTTCGTAAAGATTCTGGTAAATCTCCTGCCTGTCCGCCTCATTAAGAATGGTGCCTCTGCTGAGGATGGATGAAAGACCGATAAGTGAATTAAAGGGAGATTTCAGATCATGCGCGATTATGGAAAAGAACTTGTTTTTAGTCTCGATATTTTCTTTTAGCTGTTCTTCATTCTTCTTTCGTAGAATAGACATTGAGATCTGTTCTGATACAAACTCCAGCACCTTCAGATCATCTTCATTATAGGCATCTTCACTCTGATAATCCTGCACTGCAATCACACCTATGGCGCGGCCTTTTACTAACATGGGTACTCCTACCCAGACTTTAGCGGCAGCTCCTTTTATCTTAATCCTCCCGCTTTCAACTAATTCTTTAATTTGCTTTTCCTTCAGAAAATAAGAACGCTTTTCATTCACCACCATTGATGATATGGTATCCTGAGCAGAATAAGCGGTAAACTGGTCGAAAGTATCAGCCATGAACGGCAGTGAAAACTCATTCCTGTCTTCATCATATAAAGCGATCATAAAATTTTCAACAGTGAGTATATCTGACAGGAGCTCGCGGGTTTCCTGCAGTAATACGGCCAGTTTTTCATCCTGGTTAAGGGTTTGAGACACTTTGTAAATGACTTCCCTCACATGAATGTTTTTTATTTCACCTGTAATATCCTGTAAGTTCCAGATGATTTGTGATTCCCTGGCATTGTCATCTTTCGCCACCAGCCTGGCATTGAATCTGAGTATTATCTCCTTTCCACTCTGGTGCCTGAAAGGCATTTCCAGTTTGTTGACAATACCGTCGTCATGAATTTGTTTTTCATAGGAACGAAGCGTTCCCGCCATATTTTTGCCCGTCAGCATTTCAAAATGACTGTTTAGCATTTCATCTCTGCTGTATCCAAATATCTCACTAACCTGCCGGTTTATCTTCCTGATCATTCCGTCCGCATCGGTCATCATAATACCTGTGAGGCTGTTTTCAAATATATCCTGAAGCTCATGCACGGTATCTTGCAGATGTTTTTCTGTTTCCTTTGTTTTTGTGATATCATTGAGGCATACCACAACCGAATCCACTTCATTATCTTTTATTATCACAGGATAAAACGAGAGCGTAAAGTACAATTCCTTTTCACAGCCGTGCAGTGAAATTTCCCTGCTAACTTTATCTCCGGCAAGCGATTTTTCCAGATCATTGTGGATATTGCCTTTTTCTCCCGGAATAACAAAACTGCTGAAGTGAATTTCTGCATCAATATTATTGACCGTCAAAACATCAGGAAGCTTCAGAGCTTGTGGATTCCAGGCTTTAATAAACCCTTTGTTATCAAGCAGGACATATGCTGCATGCGTGCTGCCCAGTAGCGTGTTCAGGTTGGCCTTCGACCTTTCCAGGCGCTTAAGTGTTCTTTGGCTGTCAGAAACATCAATCGCCATTCCTTCAAAAAATTCCACTTCTCCCTTTTCATTCTTCTCGGCACGTGCTGTAACTTCAAGATATCGTACTTGCTTATGTGAATTATAAATTTTTACTGTGGATTTCTCAAAATCATCACTTTCTTTTAGTCTGTCGAATATTTTTGTTCTCTGTTCCTTGTCCGTGTAGAAATCTGTAATATTGATAGCCTTTTGTTTGAGTTCATCATAATTTTTAAACCCAAGATAGTCGAGCAGATAACGATTCATATAAATAATTCTTCCTGAAGCAGAAGTACGGAAAATACCTGTATAAAGCTGGTTAAAGACTTCATGTAACCTGCGGATCTCCTCTCTTGCGCGGGTTGCGTTTTTTTGTAAGTCATCCAGTATTCTGAAGCCACCTACACTCCCAAGCAGATCACCATTACTGTTACTAAAAGGCACAGAAAATATCTCCACATCCCGTTCGTCGCCATTTTTATGCAACATTTTGAATTCCACTACACGATTCAGAAAAATCTTTTGTTGGGATACAGGCTTTTCCTTCCTGAACATGTTTAATCCATTTAGCCTTTGCCGTTCCATTTCAGGCACAAAATCAGTAACAGCACGACCTGTGAATTCCTCCGCGTCATAACCTAAAACACCTTTACTAACATAACGAAAGGTGAGATCATTATTGAGAATCCAGGATACGTCTGCAATATGATGAGATAAATAGTCAAAAATTTCCTGCTCCAATGCTGAATAATCCGGGACTTCACCACCTGAACTGAAAACTTTCTCAATGAGTGTATATGTCATACAACGGTTTTTTCGCCTGTAGGCTCCTTTTTTTGTATCAAATTGCTAATTTACGATAAAGATAGTGAAGCAGGCAAACATTTACCAGATTTTTGTGCAGGTTTTGCTTAGCCGGTTGGTGCCAGACAATAATTTCAGTACCAAAAAAGGGTGCACCTTTTCAGGCACACCCTTTTACTGTAAAAAACAATAAGTATATTTATTTCTCCGGGTTCATCACAGATTCCACTACATTTTGCTTTTTCATTGAAGCCGCAAGATTTTGGATATCTTTAGTAGTGATGCTATTCACTATTTCGTTATATTTTTCATTGATCACAGGAGCTTCACCGTAAAGGGCATAATCTTTCAGCATATACGTCCATTTATAGTTCTTCTCCAGTTCTTCAGTATGTTTCTTCAGAAGGTGCTGTCTTGCTTTGTCAACAGCAGTTTCATCAGGACCATTTTCAGCCACACTGTTTACCTGCTCATGGATCACATCGATGAATTCATTTACTCTTTCAGGATCACAGTCAAAGTTTACCATCATGCGATAGTATTGTTGAGGCTCACGATCGATACTTCCGCCAATGTGCACTCCGTAGGTTCCACCCATATCTTCCCGGATAATCTCTGTGTATTTAAGATCAAGCACATGAGTAAGAATCTCCATTTTTATCTCATTTGCAAGTGAAAATTCTGCATCACCATGGTAAGCCACACTAACTGTGCTCTTTGGTATCTCCATTTTATAATTGTAATGTTTCTTCAGATATCCTTCAGGGTGCTTTACGCCAAGGTCGCGGAATTTTTCTTTTTCAGAAGTCGGAAGGCTGCCAATATACACAGCTGTCATTTTCTTCAGGGCTTCAACATCAATATTTCCAACCATTACAAAGGTGAAATCGCCGGCACCTGCAAATCTTTCGCGGAACAGATCCATGGATCGTTCATAATTGATTTCATCCAGCTTCTCCATGGTCATTGGTTCATAAAAGGGATGGTAATTATAGAAAGCATTCATGAAGGTATCACGGGCCACTGCACGCGGGTTAGAATACTTTCTTTCCAGTGAAGCACGCTGGCGTTTGGCGAAGGAGTTAAAGGCGTTTTCATCCTTGTGCAGGCTTGTAAAATACAGGTTGATCATCTGCATGGCTTCCTCCAGGTCATCGGGGGATGTACTGCCATAAAATCCTTCATAGTATGTGCTTACATAGGGCGATATCCTTATTACTTTTCCGTTGAGCTTCTTATGGAGCTGTGTAGCTGAAAATTCACCCAGGCCACTGGCACTCACCAATGAAGCAGCATATTGAGCATTCAGCTTGTCTTCAATAGAATAAAGTGAAGCTCCACCACGTGAAACAGCATAGATACTCACCTCATCTTCCTTAAACTCTGTGGGTTTTACCACGAACCGGGCACCGTTTTCAAATTTCCACTCATAAAAGCCGAGTTCCTTGTTCTCTGACTCTTCTTTTATCGCTGCTGCCTCAGGTATTTTAGCCATCAAGGGGATATCAAGAGCGTCATCCTCATAAGTTGAGGTTTTCAGCTTGCTGTATTCTTTGATCTTCGCAAGCAGTTGCTCTTCGGAAGGTAGTTCCACATCCTCAGGTGCGGAAACAGTAACTACCATGTTTTTATCAGTAATAAAAGTGGCTGCCAGTTTATTTACATCATCAAGAGAAATGCCGGGCAGGTATTTTTTTGCCATCTCGTGCTCAAATTCCGGTCCTGCCGCAGGATCGTTTGTAAGGAAATTACCCATAAACATTCTCACGATAGCACGGTTTTCACGCTTATCCTTTTCCTTCAGGTTCTTTTCAAAATGACGCATCAGGTCGGTTTTGGCTCTTTCCATTTCTCCTTCTGTAAAGCCATGCTGCTTCATGCGTTGTCCTTCCTCCAGGAATGCTTCAAATCCTTTAACCGGTTCGGAAGGATTGGCAGCTATAATGCCCATGAAAGCATCTTTTGTTCTTACCGGGCTTGCATAAAATGCATAACCATAGATAAAAGGCGGATTATCGCTTTGGCGAAGTTCACTAAAACGATTGATCATCATAGTGGTGATCAGGTTGTACTGTATCTGGTTGTAATAGTAAGCCATGTCTTTATCAGCAGGACGGGTTGCATCGTGTTTGTAGTAGAACTGCCAGGTTACCCTGGAAGCTTCTTTATCGGTTGCGACACTGATTTTAATATCATCATGATCAGGCACTACAAATTCAGGGCGTTCACGTGGATTTTCCTTTACAGGAATATCAGAAAACATTTCTATAATTTTTGTTTCCATTTCTTTTGCATCCACATCACCAACTACGATAACAGCCTGCAGGTCGGGGCGATACCAGTCGCGATAAAAGCTTTTCAGGGTTTCGTATTCACAATTATCGATTATGTCCAGTTTCCCGATGATATTCCGTTCAGCATAGCGGCTACCTTCCCAGATCACTTGCTGGTGCACGTCTCTCATCCGGAAATCAGCCGAGCGACGGGTTCTCCACTCTTCGTGAATAACGCCGCGTTCCTTATCAATTTCTTCATGGTCGTAGCTCACATTGGCAGCCCAGTCTTTTATCACCAGCAAAGATGAATCCACCAGACCGGATTTATCCACCGGAACACCAGATAGCATATAAGCTGTAATATCATGACTGGTAAAGGCATTTACATTATGCCCAAACTTCACTCCGTTGCGCTCCATAAATTCCAGTATCCCTTTATCAGGGAAATGCTTTGTGCCGTTAAAGGCCATGTGTTCGCAAAAATGAGCCAGGCCATTCTGATCTTCATTTTCAAGTACGGCTCCCACATTGTTAACCAGATAAAACTCAGCACGGTCTGTGGCGGTTTTATTGTGATAAACATAGTAAGTAAGCCCGTTGTCCAGCTTACCTTTAATTACCCGCGGACTAAGCGGGATTTCACCTGAAGGGCCCTGCTGAGCGAAGGCAGAAACCAGCATAAACAGGCTTAGGAATAAACTTAATGTTACTTTGGAAATCTTCATAGGTGTTGTTTTTTGTATGGCAACGGCCTAAATAAAACCATGCCAGCATTTGTTATAATTTGTATTTCAGATTTAAAAACCATTTTTAATAGCAGTAAGCATGTTCGCTACAGCACATTTTTGTTCATTAATGAACAGCGAAATATACCTATACCTTTTGCATGTATAAATATATTATTTTTTTTCTTTTCAGAAGGGAAAAAGTTTAAAGTTTAAGGTTTAAAGTTGAAGATTTAAGGGTTAAGGTTCTGTAATCGTAGGGGTTATGTGAACAGGTCTGGGATATTGATTGAATGATTGCCCCGATAGCTATCGGGGGATTGGATGATTGGTTGTCACCACTTCACTATCTCACCATCTCACCATCTGCATTGATCCCGTCCTTCGGACGTGGACGGTTGTGAATTATGAATTAGGAATTATGAATTAAGAATTATGAATTAGGAAATTTTTTCTTGCCTACTGTTTACCCCGTGAAATCACGAAGTGGATATTTCACTGGGGCTTTCTTGCCTACTGCTTTATTTGCCTACTGCCAACTTGACTACTTTCGGACGTGAATGTTTGTGAATTAGGAATTATGGAATTTCACCACAGAGACACAGAGAACACAGAGGATTTTGGCATCTTAATCTCTGTGTCCTCCGTGCCTTTGTGGTTTTTTTGAAAGAGCAGTAGCGAGAATTACGAATTAAGAATTATGAATTATGAATTAGGAAATTTTTTCTTGCCTACTGTTTACCCCGTGAAATCACGAAGTGGATATTTCACTGGGGCTTTCTTGCCTACTGCCTTTTATTGAATGATTGACTGATTGCCCCGATAGCTATCGGGGGATTGGTCCCGTCTCCTTTGTGTTACTTTTTTTTGCACAAATCGTGGAAATGACTCTCCATCTCACCGTCTCACCACCTCGCCATCTCACTATCTCCAGGGTTTCCACCCCCTCGCTTTTGTCGGGAAGTAAAATAGATTTTGTCAGCTATATAACTATTTGAATAAAAAGGGGCAAAATTCACAATGCAATGCTCGCGGTTGGCAATCCTTGCGCCTCATCTCACTATCTCACGATCTCACCATCTCACCATCTCACCACCTCCCTATCTCAGCATCTGCATTATACAAGCCGGGCCTTATTCCCTGGCACTGCCTTCAACCGGTGGTTGCATTTCGCCTGTATCAGGGCTTATAAAATCGCGCACCAGATTTACGCGCTTATAGTTCCTGTACTGATAGACATTAATCCAGCTGTTCTGCCAGGCATTCGTTTCCCATTTCCTGAAATGAAAACGGTTATGCATGGTAAATACATCCATACGGTTCATGCAATATTCAAAGTTAGTTCCGTAGTTCAATAGGGCTTTCATAAAATAATATCCAACGTCAAATCCCTTAAAGGCAGCACGATGTGGCCAGGTTTTATATTCAGCCGTGAATTTACGGATAAAAGCTTTCACTCTGATATCATCATATTCCACCAGATAATCAGTAAAAGAAGTGTAGTTGAGGTTATTCAGATAGCGGCTCTCAATACTGCGATACTGTTCCCAGGTGTTTGAACCAAGGACTGTTATATCATAATCTTCTCTTTTGCCATTCAGCATTGTAAGAAGCCTGTTTATTCTGGCTTCGCCTTTGTGAAGGCTGAAAACAACATTATGTTCGCCTTCCTTCAGTTTCGAAATCACTCCGCCATAGCCTTCCTTGTCGTAATCAATGCTACTCCATGGATATACCGTATCTGTTATGCCGCGTTTCCTGGCCAGTAATTGCTGGATCGTCTTGCTCAGCTGTGTTTGTTTTTCAGAAGCAGAATAAACAAAGATAATGTTGGCATTGCGGTAATGATCATCAGCAAAATCAACAATCCTGTCAATCTGATAATTAACAGGTGGGTGGAGCTTAATCAGGTGTGGATTACCAATCACTGAATTCATTTCATAGGAAACCGGTGCCACCACATTTATAGACAATGGTCTGGCAGCATCAACAACAATTTGTACCAGCTCCTGTTTAAATGGACCGATAATCAAATCAAATGTTCTGAATTCATCCTGTCTTATCAGGTTCTTAATTACACCGGCATCACCTTTAGTATCATAAACAAACACTTCAGCCCTTAGGCCTTGTTTTTCAAGAGAATCCAGCGCCAACTTAAAGCCCTCATAGAAGTGGATATAGGTAAAAGCCTTAAATTCCTGTTCTGGCCAACCTTTTCCTTTCCCTTCATAATCCTTTAGCCTGATGGCTCCAGTATGATCAAGAAACAGCGGCATATATAGCGCTATCCTGTATGATCTTTTGATATTCAAGCTGTCGCACCTTTTAACAAGGCTGTCCTTTTCGCGGATGAACAAGAGTGAGTCCTTCTCCTGTTGCTCAGGTAAGATAACAATAGATTCCTCGAAGGGGGGCTTATCCACGGGTATTTTCAGTAATTGTCCCACTTTTAGCCCGTCTTGCAGCTGCGGATTATATTGCTTAAGTGATTCTATACTTATGGAGTACTGAACAGAAAGACTATACAGCGTTTCGCCTGCTTCCACGCTATGCTTTAGAAATCCGTTTTTCTCCCTGGCAGCAGGATCGGTCTTCTTTTCATCAACACTTACTGACCGGGGTAGCTTAATCACATCTCCTGCCTTCAAGCCTTCCGCCACGCGCGGGTTCATTCTTATGATGTCATCCACGGATATATGGTGATCCACAGCTATTCTGTACAGTGTTTCACCTGGCTGCACTTTATAGATGATGATGGAGTCTTTGTCATTTGTTTGAACTCGTACCGCCCTTCCTGTAGCAAATTCCACAGGTACTTTAATCTTCTGCCCTTCTGACAAAATATCAACCATGCCCGGGTTGAGAGCCTTGATGGCTTCTGGCCTTACATTATATCTTCTGGCAATAGCGTAAAGCGTTTCGCCTTCTTCCACTTTGTGAATGCTGATCTTTTTCTCAGTACCTTCACTCCCCTGCTGTTCATCTGCTTCCTGAGCACCGGGTCCGCCTTCCTGTTGAAGCTGCTGACCTCTCTCCACCAGCCAAACCGGTATCTTAAGCATCTGTGACGGCTTAATTACATCTTTGGCATCAGGGTTAAACTTGTAGATTTCCTCAGGTGAAACATTGTATGCTTTGGAAATAGAATATACTGTCTGACCTGATTTAATCTCGTGTATATAGTATTTTCTGCCGTCGATTATCTCAACCACCTGAGATCTGCTGACATCCACTTCCTGAGCCCTTGACTGAATTCCAGACAGGATCAGAAATAAAAACAATATACTTGCTTTGACCAGCTTATTCCCATTCAATGGTAGCCGGTGGTTTTGAACTAATATCATAAACAACCCTGTTAACACCTTTTACTTTATTAATAATATCACTTGATACTTTTGCCAGAAAATCATAGGGTAAATGCATCCAGTCGGCAGTCATTCCATCGGTGGAAGTAACAGCCCGCAGTGCAACTACATTCTCATAGGTTCTTTCGTCACCCATAACACCCACAGAGTGCACCGGCAGCAATACTGCACCTGCCTGCCACACTTCATCATACAAGCCTGATTGTTTCAGACCTTCAATAAACAAGTGATCAACCTCCTGCAATACCCTCACTTTTTCAGGGGTAATATCACCAAGTA
Organism: Bacteroidales bacterium; assembly: GCA_041641835.1. Classification (GTDB taxonomy): domain Bacteria; phylum Bacteroidota; class Bacteroidia; order Bacteroidales; family PWNQ01; genus PWNQ01. Next base: position 6,364 of record JBEPXQ010000004.1, on the reverse strand, counting down.
TCCTGATGGCCAGACCAGGGCCCGGAAATGGATGACGCCCCATGATGGTTTCCTTGATTCCCAGAGTGCGCCCCACTTTTCTTACTTCATCCTTAAACAAGGCTTTGAGTGGTTCCACCACTTGCAGGTTCATTTTTTCAGGCAGCCCGCCCACATTGTGATGTGATTTAATGGTGGCTGATGGTCCTTTTACTGAAATTGATTCGATTACATCCGGATAAATAGTGCCCTGGGCCAGCCATTTCACATCCTTGATGGCGTGTGCTTCTTCATCAAACACATCAATAAATGTTTTTCCAATGGCTTTGCGTTTTAATTCAGGATCGCTGATACCTTTCAGCTCATCATAGAAGCGTTCGCGGGCATCCACACCTTTCACGTTTAAACCCATATCCTTGTATGACTCAAGCACAGTGTCGAATTCGTTTTTTCTCAGCAGGCCATTATCTACGAAAATGCAGTAAAGATTTTTACCTATGGCCTGGTGCAATAGCATGGCCGCAACTGATGAATCAACACCACCGGAAAGCCCCAGAACTACTCTGTCATCTTCAAGTTGTTTCTTAAGGATATCAACTGTATCTTCGATAAAGGACTTTGGTGTCCAGCTTTGATCAGCACCGCAGATATCCACAACGAAGTTTTTCAGCAGGTGCTTCCCGTCAGTGGAATGATAAACCTCCGGATGAAATTGTATTCCGAAGGTTTTTTCACCTTCAATTTCAAAGCCTGCCACTCTTACGTCAGGTGTGCTGGCAATCACCTGAAAAGAATCCGGTAATTTATCGATGGTATCACCATGCGACATCCACACCTGGCTGTTTTGGCTGATATCTTTCAGTAAGGGATGACTGGCTTCAAAATTGCTAAGATTAGCACGACCGTATTCCCTTATTTCTGAAGCCATAACATGTCCGCCGTTATGCTGCGCCAGGTACTGGGCCCCGTAGCATACTGCCAGTACCGGGTACTTTTTCCTGATCCCTTCCAGGTCAATCCGTGGCGATCCTTCATCCCTGACAGAAAAAGGGCTTCCCGACAGGATTATCCCTTTCACCGATTCATCCAAAGTTGGAATATCGTTGAAAGGATGAATTTCGCAGTACACATTTAACTCCCTTACTCTTCTGGCTATCAACTGGGTGTATTGTGAGCCAAAATCTACAATGATGATCGTTTCTTCCATTTTGCAAATATAACCAAATGACGTTATTTATCTGCCGTTGTCAGCAACAGCTTATCTAATGTTGAATTCCGTTTTATAAACAGTGGTATTTCCACGTTCATCAGCTACCACCAATACCAGCTCGTGCTTTCCCAGGGTTACATGTTCATCAATCTCATATACAAGGCGATTCCGGTTGGGGTAATATTTAAACAGTACCCATTTCCCGTCAATTTCTCCCCGGTAATAATGCACACCACTAAAATCATCAGTAACCCTGAAGTCGATACTTTCTGTTGAACTGATGGTTTTGCCATTGTAAATATTCAATGGCTTAACCACGGGTTTCACTGTGTCAGCCATCACCACATATTTTCCCAGCTCACGGGTTTTGGTTGATATCCATCCATTATTCCAATGTCCGCCTTCGTCATGTTTGCGGCCACGGTGGTCAATTCTAACCAGCATAAGCTTATTTTTTAATCCGTTATGCACAAGCCTGTCCACTTTAACTGACACAGTGCCGTGCTTTTGCATAGCAACAAATCCGTTGTGAAGCCTGTGTATCCTGGAATATCCCCAGGAAGGCATTTCGGATGCTTCATAGGTAAAATCAAGTGTATCATAAAATGCTCCGGCAGGAACCGACAATTTTACCCCTTCACTTGTGAAGTAATTACTCCGGTTGTAATGGAACAACTGCCCTTTCAGCTCGTGCTTTTGGGCAGGTTTTTCCACTCCCCTGAGGGGAAACTGAGCAAATGTCAGGTTGCCGGCCAGGTCCTCAACCTCAATCCGGATAATTTTTGTTTGTCCGGGTTCAAAAGTCAGCAGGCCTTTATCTTTTACCGCGATCATACTTAGCCTGTTTCCCGGTTTCAGGTAACTCTGGTAATACTTATGTCTGTCTCTTTCATAGCTGGCATAATCAATCATGGCGTTCATATACCGTGTTTCAGCAAAGCTAAAGCGGTCTGCTTTAAATTCCCAGAACTTCACACTGTCGGCAAACATAGTTACACGGTATGGCCCGTTGTGATTTGGTGCGCCGGTTAATTTATCATAGGTTTGCACGCCAAGGGCTATATCTCCCGCCACTTCTACCCTGCTGGTATTGGGCAGAATATTTCTACCACTTTTAAATACATAAAGCGATTGTGCATTTTTCTTCCCGTTGATGGCAGCATTTTCACCCACCGGGTAAAACCTTATGCGCTGCATGATAGGCGGAATGTTATCCTCCACCTTATAGCCATATTGCAGAGCGTTTGTTGGCTTCTGGCTGATGGCATCACGAATCTCGAAATGCAGGTGTGGCCCTCCGGAACTGCCTGAGTTGCCGCTGTACCCGATTAGCTCTCCTTTTTTTATCGGATATTTATTTCTTTCAGGATAAAAATCCACATTAAATGATTCTTTACTATACTGCCGTTTTTTCACTACATCAGCAATAGGTTCTGCAAACCTGTTAAGGTGCGCGTAAACGGATGTATGACCACTGGGATGCGTAATATAAAGCGCATGGCCAAATCCGTAGGCTCTCACCTTTACCCTGCTCACCCAGCCGTCAGCTATGGCATATATGGGATGCCCGATAGTACCGCGGGTTTTAATATCTATGCCCGAATGAAAATGGTTTCCACGCAGCTCGGCAAAAGTACCTGAGAGCAGCATATCAAATCCCATGGGTGAACGGAAATCGGCTTCCTGAGCGCTAAGAGATTTAATGCTGATTATAAGTATTATATATAAAAAAGATCGCTTTAGCATAATGAAAAAGTTTCTGCAAATTTGCAATGTTTAAAAATACAAAAATGTTGCAGTTTGAAGTTGTTATCCACAAAACCTTATTAACAACTGCCGGAAACATTCAATTATTTTATCTTTGCCGACCGTTAAAAAAATATAACCATGAGTAAAATCCATCATATTACCATTGCAGAACTCACTTTTGAAAAAATAGCCAGACTTCTAAACGAAGACTATGATCTGGCCCTGTCAAAGGAGTCTGAAGCTCTTATCAACAGATGCAGGAACTATCTGGATGAAAAAATGAAAAAGAGTAAAGAACCAGTTTATGGTGTGAACACCGGATTCGGATCACTTTGTAATGTAAGTATTTCTTCGGACCAGCTGGAGCAGTTGCAGGAAAACCTGGTCAAATCACATGCCTGCGGTTCAGGAGAACCTGTGCCGCGAATAATCGTTAAGCTAATGCTTCTACTGAAGGTCCATGCACTGTCATATGGGAATTCAGGAGTTCAGTTAAAAACCGTAAAGCGTCTGATTGATCTTTATAATCATAACATCCTGCCTGTGGTCTATCAGCTTGGCTCTCTTGGCGCCAGTGGTGACCTTGCTCCGTTGGCTCACTTGTCATTACCGTTGCTTGGTGAAGGCGAGGTATATTATAAAGGTAAGAAAAGGCCTACTTCTGAAGTTTATAAAGAATTTAACTGGGAGCCAATCCGTCTGCAATCCAAGGAAGGGCTGGCATTGCTTAACGGCACCCAGTTTATGAGCGCTTTTGGTGTTTACTTATGCTTGCGTGTGTTTAAGCTGTCAAAACTGGCTGATGTAACCGGGGCGATCTCGCTGGACGCCTTTGATGGGCGCATTGAACCTTTTCATCCCAATATCCAGACAATCCGGCCACATGCAGGGCAGATAAGAACAGCCAAAAGGATCAGGAATATCCTTAAAGGCAGTGAACTGATCAATCGAACTAAAAAACACGTTCAGGATCCTTATTCCTTCCGAACCATTCCTCAGGTGCACGGTGCATCCAAGGACTCCATTAATTACGCGGCAAACGTTATCCGTACTGAGATTAATTCAGTAACCGATAATCCCACTATTTTTCCTGATGAAGACCTGATCATATCCGCGGGCAATTTCCATGGGCAGCCTTTGGCACTGGCGCTGGACAACATGGCCATTGCCATGGCAGAACTGGGAAATATAGCCGAGCGGCGCACATATCAATTGCTAAGCGGTAATCGTGATCTGCCTGCTTTCCTGGTGGCAAAACCTGGATTGAACAGTGGCTTTATGATCCCGCAATATACAGCAGCATCCATAGTGAGCCAGAATAAGCAACTGGCTTCGCCGGCTTCTGTTGATTCCATTGAATCTTCGCAGGGGCAGGAAGACCACGTGAGTATGGGTGCAAATGCAGCCACCAAAGCCTTTAGGGTGCTGGAAAACCTGGAGAAAATACTGGCTATAGAGTTATTTAATGCTGCGCAGGCACTGGAGTTCAGGAAACCAGCCAAGTCGTCACCTTTTATTGAGGATTTTGTGAAGCAATATCGTGAATTCGTGCCTTTCATTGACCAGGATCAGGTGATGTACAAGCACATTGACAATTCAGTGAAATTCCTGCAACAAGTGAAACTTGACATACCGGATGAGGGTATCTTCAAATACCCCTTTAAAAATGATTTAAGGCCGTTGATGCTGTAAAACATGTCTTCTTTAACCAGGAAAAAAGCACCATCGCAAAGAGGTGCTTTTTTTTTCACTTCTTAGCCAATGCCAATTTCACAGTATTTTCATCCACCTGCTTTTGCTATTACAGGCCATTAACAGCAACTTATCTGAAAAAATCATAAACAAAGCGACGTATTTATAAGTTATACAGGTGTAAAATCCAACGGACACAAGCCCGGCTTATCCGTTATCTAAAAACGCAGGAAGAATGGAAAAAAACACGCTTCTGAATCAGTTTAATACAAGAATGACTGAATTTAAACAGTCCACGCAGCATTTCGAAGAAGAAAGAGACATGGAGGATGTCCGGCTACTACGAGTGGTGATCAAGAAAATTCGTGCTCTTCTGGCTCTTACAGAATATATGTCAGAAAAAAAATTCAGAAAAAAACACCATTGGGACCTACTAAAACCAGTTTTTGGCCGTGCAGGTAAGCTTCGCAATATTCATGTTAACAGGGAAAAGTCAATGCAGGCACGACCATACTGCGCGAAGCCTTACAGCATGACACTGGAAGAGAAAGAGAAAAAAGCGGATAAAAAGCTCAACCTTAAAATTGATAACTTTAGCTTTGACAGGCTTGAGGAGCTGAACAGCAAAGCTACAGCTGTTATGGAAGGCTATTCCGAAGAAGAAATACTATCAGCCACTGATAAATATATTGCTCATAAACTGGAAAAAGTGAAAAGATTACGCAATGAAACCGGTAGCGACAAGAAGCTGATAAAAATACGTAAGCACCTGCAGGCAATAGCAGAACTACTCAAGTTGAAGCAGGATATTAAGCCTGATGAAGAAGTAAAAAGCCTGCACCAGCGCATAAAGCGCATCAACGATCTGCTTGGCGACTGGCATGACCTATACAGGATCATGAATTCCATTGGGAAGCACCGTCAGAAAAAGAAAGCAAGAAAATATATTGATTGCCTGGTGGAGCTGCATGAGGTATTTAAGATTAAAGCTGAAGAAAAACGCGCCAATGTCAGGAAACAGTTAATGCAACGCCTGGAAATGGGGATGTGAGATTTGCATTGAGCGTTTAAAGCAAAAAAATGGCAAAACGGTGTACCTTATTATCATTGGTAACGATTTTGCCATTTTTTCTTGAATCACAGTTTATTTTCAATGCAATTATCACCTGCAGTTCAGCATAAACTAACCGGAGTGCTTGTGATCCTGATGGTTGTGGTGATGGTGATGATGATGATGATCATTAACACCTGTCAGCAGCCTGCCGTTCAACAGGTCTTCAACTAAGGTGCGCACAGCTTTGTTTTCTACTCCTGTGTGTACTTTGGTGCCATAATGCTTAAAAATTGCTTTGGCCTTTTCTCCCATTCCGCCAGCAATCACCTCTTCTACCCCCAGGCTGTTCAACCAGCGTGGAAAAGCACCCGGCTTATGCTCCGGAGGTTCTAATCTGTTTTCTTTTACTATCTCATTGTTATCAACAGTGAAAACAATAAATTGCCTGCAATGTCCGAAATGCGAGCATAGATTTCCATCTTCAGCAGGTACAGCTATTTTTCTCATTTTTCTTATAAATTTATATATTAATATTTCAACAAATGCCTTTGTGCATACAGGCAGTTAGTTTTTTACTTTTTCTATCAGTGAATTCATATCATCACCCTGACCAATTAAGGTCACCATTTCAACATTGGCAGCCTCAAGTATTTCTTTTGCTCTGGCGCCGAATTCCCCGG
>JBEPXQ010000003.1:0-26536 GCA_041641835.1 Bacteroidales bacterium | reverse complement strand
CCGCGCGGTGGAAGCTCTGAAACCAATATGGACAGCGTAACCCATGGTGTAGTCCTCCCTGATGCCGGCTTTTTCAAGATATCTGTATGTGGATGGCAGACTCATTCGCAGGAAATGCTGCCTGCTTCGGGTAATTTCCTTATTGATGGTTTGAGCAAGCCGTTCGGTTTCCTTCCTGATCTTATTTGGCATATCAAAGGAATTATATGAAGGATGAATACCTATTTCAGCATAATCTCCCAGTGATTTTATAAGGTTCTGAAATTTACGGTTCAGAATAGAGATGTTTTTATCATTCACATCATAATCAGCAAATAAGATAAAGAAGATCGCATTGAGATCAAATTTCTGGTGCAGCTTAAGTAAATAGCTGAAAGTGTCAAACGGATCTTTTTCTATACCGGCTATCACCCTGAAACGCTGAAAAAAGCTGTCCACATCAAATTTACTTAACGCTTGAATAGCACCACCAACGGTACGGAGTAATCCACGCAACCGGTAGGCATATGCCACATCTACATCAATGGTAGGCAGAAATTCATATTTGGGCTCCCGGAAATCAACCTCCGGATATTTTGCTTTGATCAGGTCCCTGACTTTGTAAGCCCACTGATCCACCACCGGGAATTGCAGGAATCCGTTTTGGTATGCAATGCTCTGGTCGGCGGAAAATCGGCCATAGCTATCTTTTTTAAAAGGCAGGTATTCTTCATACCGGGTGATCAGGTAAAAAGAAGCAGCAAAGGGATCGAAGGGGAAATCGGCTTTGCTTTCATACACCTTAAACGGGCAGCGAATCCCTTTGAATTCAACAAATTCGATTTCAGGCTCTTTTATCCCAAGTTCAAACAACAATTCATGCGGAAATATCCACATGCCCCGATCGTCAACTGGTGATTCGGTGTAATTGACCTTTGGCAGGTCCGAATTAATAAACTCTTCCGCATCGGAAGTGAAGTTAACCTCCTGCCCCATAAATTCCTTAAAAATCAGACTGAAGATATATTTCATCCTGATGGTGACTTCTTTACTGTAAACCAGTATCATGATGGCGAAAGTTTTATTTGCTGATGATAATGCTGTTCATAACAATGCATGATCCGCAAAGCTATAATAATTTTCTTCACCAAAAATAACATGGTCGAGTACCGGGAGATCGAGATTTTTACCGGCTTCAACCAGTTTACGGGTTAGCTGCTTATCGGCACTGCTGGGGACAATGTTTCCTGAAGGATGATTATGACAGAGCACCATGGCTGATGCATTGCTTTCCAGGGCCAGTGAGAAAATCTTTTTAGGATCAGCCACTGTGCCTGCAAAACCACCGGCACTGATCTGCATCTTCCGGATCACTTTATTGGCACGATTCAGCAACATGATCCAGAATTCCTCATGATTCAGATCAGTGAGATACTCCGACATTATTTCAAACACATCTCTGCTGCCGGTAATTTTGGGTTTTGCTTCAACTTCAGCACTGCGCCTTCTGCGTCCAAGTTCAAGTGCTGCAGCTATACTAATAGCCTTAGCCTCTCCTATACCCTTGAACTTCATCAGTGCAGGTATGCTCATTCTTCTGGTTCCTGATCCAATGAGAATAGCAAGAAGCTCGGCATTACTCAGTGATGATTTTCCTTTAAGCAGCATTTTTTCCCTGGGTCTGTCTCCTTCAGCCCAGTTACGAATGCCCGATGATTGTTGATATTTTTCCATAACAGCAGATATTAGATGGATAAGTTTTGCTGATCTACACTCAACCATAAAGTTACAAAAATATCTGCATAAAAAAAGCCCCTTCAAAAAAGAGGCTGTTTTTATATCTTTCCTGCCTTTTGCTTACATATTATTCAACTGACGTGTAAGGCTGCTTTTCAGGTTAGCAGCTTTATTCTTGTGAATAACATTGCGGCTGGCATTCTTATCGATCATCTTAACGAGCACAGGCAGCGTTTTCTCGGCTTCACTCTTATCGCTCAGATTTCTGAATTTATTAATTGCATTACGCATGGTTTTAGCGTAATATCTTCTGTGTACACGACGCTTCTCGTCTGATCGTATTCTTTTAAGTGCTGATTTGTGATTTGCCATAATCTGTTATTTTATATCTATGCTCCAATTTGGACGGCAAAATTACAAACTTTTTTCACACCTGCAAATATTTCTGAAAAATAAAAAAAGGCCGCACATAAAGCGCGGCCCTTAAGTTATTAAACAAGAAAGGAATTAATGCTTAATGATAAGCTTCATTGATGCTTTGTCATTTGCACTTTGCAGGTTAACAAAATACATACCTGCAGGCAGATTAGCAGTCTGGATCCTGATTGAATTTGTCTGCTCAACAAGATCAAAACGCTTATTATAAACCATGTTACCAGTCATATCTGTGACGCTGATAATAACATCACCACGAACTTTATTGTTCAGGTTCAGCACAGCATATTCATCAGCCGGATTCGGATGAATGCTCACATTACCAAAGATGCTGTTTTCAGGAATATCAGTGGTAATTATTGTTTTGCAAACCTCATCGTTGGAGGCGTCATAGTCGCCAGGCAGATTAGTAGTAGCACACAGGCTGATGCTACCAGCACCGGCAGTAAACGGTGTGCTGAAAGTGTAATCAACACTGTCGCCGGCAGCAAGGTTACCTGTCCAGGTTTCTGAAACCGGAGTGAGTGAGCCCTGCTGGTATTCCACAGGTATGCTGGTAAGCACATCGGTACCGAAGTTTTGAATCCTAACGGTTACTGTGGTGCTTGTAAACTGTGCTGTTGTATCACCAGGCTGGATAATGGCAGTAATACCTGCGTCCAGTGGTGGCTGGCTAACGTTCAGCAGTGCATCAGTGGTATCATTAGATGCATTACCGTCGTTTGGCAGTTCGGTGTAAGATGTGATGGTGTAGGAAGCATTCGGTGAAGTGTAGGTTGCAGCGAATGCAAAGGTTGCAGTAGCATTCGGGTGCAGCGTACCTGTCCATGTTTCAGTTTGAACATTACCGTTTACTTCATAGCTTACAGGAACATTGTAAAGTGTATCAGAACCAAAGTTCATGATATCTACTTCCACGTTCACCTGATCACCAATAACAGTTGATCCTGATGGCTGATTGATGGCAACCACACCTGCATCCTTCGGATAGGTAGGCAGAGTGATGGCAAAATCATCAATTGCCCATCCGTCACCGTGATTCTGTGCGTCAGAATAAATTCTGAAGCGGAACTGTACCGGAGTAGGATGGTTATCAAACTGTGATAACTCAAAGGTTGATTGTGTCCATCCGAAGCTTCCGGTCCATACCGGCATATTACCGATTACATCGGTGTACCAGTTGGTTTTTGTACCGGTAGTGGTTGTATCACCCAAAGTAGCCCATGTAACACCTCCGTTGAGAGAGAACTCAACAGTGGCACCGTCAAGGCCCTGCTCGGTATCCAGCGCATGCCAGAATTCCATGGTAGCTCCCTGAACACCTGAGAAATCAATCATTGGTGTATAGAGGAAGGCATCAGTATTTGCCGGGTAATCAGCATCCAGATCGGTCATCCATACGTTGGCACCATTATGTGGAGTATTGATATTTGAACCCATTGGGTTACCACGCTGCCAAAGATCAGGAGTTCCACCGTGAGCAAAATAGACAGCACCTTCAAAGCCGTGTGACCATTCAGGGGTTATTGTATGCAGTCCCTGGTAGTACATGCTCATGGTATCATTGCTGTTTTTACCATCATTGGGAACTACCGTATAAACTTCAAACAGTTTATTACCTGTAATGGTGCTTAACGGATTAGTAAAGTCAACTGTATCCACATATCCAGGATAAACAGTATCATTCAGCGTTTCCACCACAGGATTCTGATTTCCATATTTATACTCTACGGAATATCCATACATAGTATCAGCACCAAAGTTTTTAACCACAACCTGAACATCAGCGATAAATCCGCTTGGGTTAAATGTTTTTGCAGGCTTTACAATTTCCACAACACCCATATCCACAGGAATCGGATCAAATTCATCCGCTCCGATATCAGGATTGGTTGCATTACGCGGATCACCGTCAAAGTCGGTGGTAATACCAGCAATAACCATTGCATTAGCGTTAAGCAGAGCTGCATTCACGTGCAGATCGGTACTGCTTACGAATGCAGGATCAGCAGATACAGAATTGGCATTAGTTCCACTCTGTGTAAGGAAGTCAGCAAAGTCAGTAATTCCGATATCGTTATATTCACCAAACGAACTGCCTGCTGTATAGAAGTTATTATTATCAAAAGTGCCTATTGCCATGGCAGCAACAATGTCATCTTCTATATCAATTACTGCACCCTGATTCATATTTGCGAATATATTATTAGCGATATTCGTGTTGTTAGCAGGATCAGTTGATGAACCATACACATAGAGTGCAGCGGACTCGGTTGGATTACCATTGTTAATACTAACAGTATTGTAGTAAACATTTACGTATTCACTGCTATAAAGGCGGATACCATAAGCATCACCTGATCCTTCAGTCTGGACGATCATGTTATTGGCTATAATCACAGGTGAACTGGCTGTACCTTCAGTACCGTGTACATGGAGCCCACGAGTGTGGTTATTACCTTTTACATGAATATAGTTATGACTGATTACAGAGCTTTCAAATATATCATCAAGTTCCACAGCATAAGAATAGCTACCCTTATTGGAAATTTCAATATGGTTATTCATTATGGTAAGGGAGTCGAGATATTCAGCATTTATAGCATTATCATAACCACCGGTCATGGTGTTTCCGATAATTCTGTTTCCAGAAGCAGGAGAGGCTGTGTTCACCCCTTCGATAACCATAGAGAAAGCACCGTCAATGATTTCGTTATTCACGAAGCTGTTGAATTCATTGTTGAAGTCCTCATCAAAGAAAACAACGGCCATGTCCTCGTCATCATCGTTAGCAACAGGAGCAATTAACCTGTTTCCTTCAAAACGGTTATAGTTGGCCTTGTTCCTGAGAACAACAGTCCGGGTATAATCCACACCTTCTGATTTGATTGTCATATCCTTGAAGGTGATGTAATCAGCTTTATCCAGTCTTACAACATAGTTATCATCCTTGTTGGTGGTAAATGCCAGAACAACATCGGTATTCACTCCAGACTGAGATTTGAATACCACAGTGTCGGTAGCAGAAATTCCAGTAATGCTGTCAATACTGATCTGCTCATTGTACAGGCCAGATGCAACATCAAAGCTAACCGGACCGGAGATTCCACAATACTTCAGTGCTTGTACAGCCTGGCTGAAATTACCGTAATCAGCAGATGAACCACCAATTGTATAGGAACCACTCAGTGGGCCGGTGCAGGTAACCAGATTAACAACAGCAGTATCGTTGGAAGCCATTGCATCAGTATTACCGTTTGGCGCCACAGTCCATGCTTTAATTACAGCAGGGCCCGCCACAAAGTTGTAAGTACCGATGAGTACGCTGTCCTGTATATCTGCAGTAGGCAGATTACCGATGTAACTGTATGCAGTTTGCAATACACCATTCACGCTCCATTGGATGGTAGCGCTGCTGAGCGTATCACCACCAAAGTTGCGGATGTCAACATATACGTCATTAGTACCAGCATTAACCGGTGACATAGGACCGCTGATGTCAACAACCCCGGCATCATTGGCAGGAGGTGTAAACTCATCTGCTCCGATGGCAGGTTGCGGACGACGCAGATCACCATCCATATCGGTAGTAATACCGGAGATAGGTGTACCTGCACCATAGAGTGCGATATGTGCCACATGGTTATCCTGTGGTCCGGCAAATACCGGATTAACACTAACTGAATTCATATCACCGAAAGTGGCATTCTGCCAGTCAGCCAGTGTCTTCTGATCTGAATAAGATTTATCGGCCAGGAATTCTCCTGAACGGGTATAAAAGTTATTATAATCAGAGTTGAAGTTGCTGACTGTTGAATTAATAGTGATAGCATAACCCTCACCCATATTGGCAAAGATGTTATTCAGCATATTAATGTCAGTAGAGCTTGCAAGGTATATTACGTCAGTGCTTGTACCTAAAAGTGATTTGTTCCTGAATGTATTGAAATAAATATCAAGATAAGAGCAGTCCGTAATATACAATGTACGGTTTCCATAATTACCTGTACCCTCATTGGCCACGGAATTGTTAGCCATAAGGACAGGATCTGTTTGAGTTCCGTGACAATCATCCAGCTCAATAGCTTCATCAGAATTTAAAGACCAAATAGTATTCCTGCGAATACTAACAGGTGCATTTGATTCACTCAGCAGGATTGCCTTATAATCATCGGTGGAAGTGGTAGAGATGATGTAGTTATCATTAATAACAACACCTGTTACATCTTCCACATTAATGGCATTTTCATATTGCTCCTGGAAAGTGTTGTTCTCCACTCTGATATCGTAGTGCTTATCGCTTGAAGACATGCGGATAGCTTCATATCCGTTTATAAATGTGTTATTCATAATATGGATTGAGCTATCAGCAGTGTAAGCTGAATAATAGAGCGTACGTTTGGAATCGTAGCTACCGGCAGCAATACCTTTAATGATATTACCAACGATCCGGATGTCAGTGTTGTCATCATCTACATCAAACACCTTAGCGTAATCAGCTCCAGCTGCTTCCAGGGTCATATTCATAAACCTGAGGTGAGCAGCATCATCCATGTAAATAACATAGTTGGTATTATTGCTTGCAGCAGTGTCGTCATAACGCAACACAACATCAGCAGGGTTACCGGTAGCTGAACGGAATGTAATTGTATCATTAAACCCGGAACCTGTGATCTTACCTACAAATTCAATATGTTCATCATAAGTACCGCTTTCCACATCAAAGGTAACAGGACCCTGGATGCCGCAGTAATTCAGAGCTGCAATAGCGCTGCTGAAGTCAACGAAATCACCGTTGGCAGGACCAATAGTATAAATACCGCTGCTTATGCAAGAGCTGAAAAATGAAGTTGCAGTATCATTAGCACCAAAGTTATCGGTTTGCTGATTAGGATTGGTTGTCCAGATTTTAATATCATGGTTTCCATATCCAAAGGATTGTGATCCTACGGTAACAGCTTGTGAAACAGAAGCAGGAGCCAGTGATCCGGTCCAGCTGAATGTTTGAACTGAACCACCATCAATGCTGTAGTTTACATCAACAGAAGTTAAGGTGTCTGTACCATAATTGTGGATCAGAACCTCTATATTGTTATTAGCAGCCAAAGGCACACTACCTGCAGGGCTAACCACTGAATCAATACCTGCATCGTTTGCAGGAGCATTGATGACATTAGCATCAACAGCTACTGCTGCGCTCGGGCACCCAACCGGAGTAGAATAATATACAGCACCATTAAAGCCATAGGTACTGGCAGATGGATTAAACTGGTAATCCACACCAGGGCCACTGCTCAGGCTCAATTTATTATCAGAAGCATTTACTGAACCACTTGACATTCTCAGATTCAGGGTATCGGAATTTGTAGTAATGTAAATTCCATAGGTAATACCAGATTTCATCCTGAGAATACCTGGCTTAACATAAACCGGTTGACCCCAGGTGGGGACAGTGCTAAGTTGTTCTGAACCAAGAAGTGTCCATGAAGAAGGATTGGTTTCATGACCCTGATAACCACCCTTACGGTAATAAACACTTATGGTAGAAGCAGCAATAGTATCAGCGTTAACAGCGAAGCTATCCACATTTAAGTCGCCATTTGCAGTGAGGTTAAACATTACACCGCTTTTCTTCTTACTTCCATTCATTACAGTGGCAAGTGTATCGCCATCTTCCTGTACTGATTGTGCATAGTAAGTAGTGGTATCATATAATACCGGAGTGGTAAAGTTGTAACCTTTACCGGCAAGTATAGTTGCAGAAGCATCTTCATACCAGTAAACCGGATTAGCAGATGCCGCTGTAAGATTAGCAGCTGAACCGTAATTAACATCTACATTTGAAGCAGTTGGTGCTGCCAGCAGTGCTCCGTTAAATACAGAAACCACCATTGTATCACCCTGGTTAATTGTGTCACCAGCAAGATCAACCCAAACTTTAATCTCAAAGAGTGAATCAGTACTAGCCGTAAGATCTACGGGTGTGATAAAGTTATACGTGATGGTATCATCAGGTGCGATTACTGTGCTTACGGCCTCGCTGATCACATTAGAAGAACCGATGATCTGGTAATTCGCGGTGATATTTCCGTTAATATCCTGGTATGCATAGTTGAATATATCCACAGACATGGGTTCATTAGTCAGTCCACAACCAGATGAAGTAATATCCACGTCTGTGAGCACAGCATTGTTGGATGGGATTCCGGTTACGTTTGCCTTCACAGGCACCCGGTTTGAATAACATGCTATACCACCAACCTGCGATTGCAGCTGAGGGTTAACAGAACCGATGGTTTGAATAGGTGATGGATCATCTGCAGGCACCCAATCGTCTTTGTTATTATTATCAGATTTAACACGGATAATACCCGCGCTTGAAGATCCGTAAGCGCCATCAGCAGAAGACCATTCAGATGCCGGAACAGAAGTATTTGCAGCGAAATCAAAATCATAGTAAGCTACAACGTCCACATAATTGCCATTGACATCCTTTAGTACAAATCCATAATCATAACTAGTAATCATATAACCGATAGTTTGAAGATCCATACAGAAATAGAAATTCTGATAATCATCAGTACCAGCGTCTGCATCAAGTATCATAGTCTGACCGGCTGGCAATAGTATGTCTGGCAACGTATAAGTATCCATATCCAGCGTTGAATAACCTTGCTCGTAGATAACCAGCTCATAATCTTTAAGCACTGCAGGAGCTGTACCCATGTTGGTGATCTCGATCATCGCATCACCATTTTGAATATATGAAGGCATTGGACTAGTAACACCATCATAATAATCAGAAATCTGGATTTCAGTAAACTTTATATTTGCTTCACCATTAAGATATTCCACATAGTAAGTAGCAGTATCCATCAATACCGGTGTATTAAATGTATCGCCGATTTGCAGCAGCGTACCATTTACAAGCGAATCGTACCAGAAGGTCATATAATTACTGTTGGCTACAATCTGACCGGCAGTTTGCCATGGAATATTAACATCAGCAATAGCAGGGTCAGCAGGAGTTTCCTTATTAATAACAGATATCCTGCTGGTATCATTGAATGTTAACAAATCCTGTGGATGGCTTACCCATGCAATAATCGTGATTAAAGAATCAGTATTCACATCCAGGTTAGCCGTTGCGTTGAAGGAATAAGTAACAGTATCACCACTGTTAACAGCCTGGGAGATATTTTCTGTTACTATGTTTGAAGAACCTTTTATTTTGTAAGAAGCTGTGAGATTAGCTGTAACATTATTCATATCAACATTAGTTATATTGATAGTAATCGTTTCAGCAGAAGTTAAATCACAACCTGATACAGGTGTAAGAATTTCACTGATGCCAAGATTATAGCCATTTGGTGTAAATTCATCGGCCCCAATATCCGGTGTACTTGCATCTCTGGTATCACCGTCGATATCAATATTAACCTGAGCAATGGGAGTGGCAGCAGCATTAAGTGCTGAATTACCCACATGCAGGTTATACTTGCCGTAGAAAAACGGATCTACTGAAATGGAAGCCGTACCGAATCCGGTTGTTTTCCATTGCGCCAGACTGAGGATAGAACCGTCATTATCAATCAGATCACTTCCGGTAGTATAGATATTATTATTGTCAGAAGCTACTAATGGATGAGTAGAAACGTAGCTAACATCCACTGCCAGCCCTCCGGACATATTAGTGATGTTATTGTTCTTTAGTCTGATCTCCTCAGCCCCGTCAAGATAGAGTGCTGCTGATGCATCAGGGCCATCATATTTAATGTTGTTGTAATAAATATCATGATATTTACCATCATCAATATTAAGCGCACCATAATAAAATGAAGAACCAGCACCACCGGCATAAATGAAGTTGTTAGCAATGAGGCTTCGCGCGCCTGCCGCACCATCGCTGTATTCTACCTCAAGGGCTACAGACCCATTTTTATTGATGAAATGATTCCCTGTAATAACCATATCATTATCGCATTGATCCAGTTTTGCAGATGCTGAATAATTGTTGGTTTTATGTAATGCCACATAGTTGTTTTTAATTACTGGTGCGTCATGATACTCCAGTAAAATACCTTTGTCGTAAGCATTATCAATGTAGTTTCCGGTAATTACTGTTGCAGGAGAAGGATCATTTCCATTCACTCCTTCATAATAAATACCGTAAGAGCCATTCATAATGCGGTTATTGGAAATAGTGATATTGCTATCAATAATATAGCCGGGTGCTTTGGCATATATTACAGCAAAATCATCATTAGTACTACTGGTGTCCACTCCAACTAAGTGATTATTGAGGAACTGAAGGTCGTTAGAACCCAGTCCAAAGCGAATAACATTACCTGCGGAGGAAATATTTTTTACAGTAACATCCTTCAGTGTAAGGTAGTCAGCTTTTTCCAGATTAATTACATAAGCTTTGCCAGCATCGGTTACATTATATTCTATAACTACTGCGCTGGAATCACCACTCACCCCTGCAATAGTGATAGTGTTGGCAGCAGAAGAACCAGCAACTTCACCAATAGCAAACTGCTCATTATAAGTTCCTGCAGCTACATCAAATGTAACAGCACCACAAATTCCGTAGCTATTAAGGTAAGCTGCAACATCAGTTAATGTACTGAAGTCAGAAGCGCTACCACCAACTGTATATGTTCCGCCAGGCAGACTTGTTGAAAAGTCTTCAATCAGCAGTGTATCATTCAGGTGGTTATCATCAGCATTTCCATTTGTAGAAGTAACCCATACTTTAATGTCATACTGTGTTCCATAAGTAAATGATTCCTGTCCAAGTGTAATCAGGGTATCATCACCAGGAGCAAGCGTACCACCAAAGCCCATTGATGATTTTGCAGTTCCGTTTATTGACCAGTCAATAGCTGCAGCACTAATATTGTTGGTACCCTCATTTCGGAATTTAACAATAACATCAGCAGAATTTCCGCTGCAAACATTCACAGGGCTGCTCATAGCAACAACCGACAAATCATTAGCCGGAGGATCAAACTCTACTGCACCCATGTCAGGTGCTGTATTGTCTCTTGGCTGTCCAGTCATATCAGTAGTAACATATGACAATACGGTTGCAGATCCGTTAAACGCAGGGTTGCTGGCGTAGAGGCTATCCACGGCTTTGAAGCCCGGATTGGCAAACACAGAGTTTGTCTCAAATCCTGATTCTGCAACCCAATCGGCCAGGGTCGCTTTAACCTGGCTACCATAACGCACAAGGCTATTTCCGCTAGAGTAAAGTCCGTTATAATCGCTTATTTCCACGTATTGCCCACTGTAGGCGTCTGCATCAAATTCTACAGCAACTCCGCCGCCTGTATTAGTGATAATATTATTCTGAAGAATATTCCCGGTATGTCCTGAAGAATTAACATCGAGGTAGATTCCGATTCCGCCGCTTGCAGAACCAGAGGCCACATTAATAGTATTGTATGCCAGTCTCACAGAATCTGAAGTATATAGTCTTACACCAATTACATCCTGAGTCGCCCCCTGGATGGAAATCATGTTGTTATACACATCTAAATAACGGGCCATGTCTCCATAACCGTCAATGTCCATACCATAAACATCACTACTGGTTTGAGCATCCAGCAGTATTTTATTGTTAGCTATAGTAAGACCATAGCAATCATCAATCTCAATACCGTAAAGTGAACCGGAGGAAGATGCATTCTCCAGGCGGTTACCTATAATCTTAGTAGTGTCGTTATCTTCCAGTCCTACACCATATTTATAGAATCCGGTAATTTTATTACCCTGGATAAGGTTTCCTTTACTTGTGCCGGTACCAGACCAACCACTTTTTTCCAGCAAAATTCCATAGGAACCGTTGTTGATTTCGCAGTCAACGAATTCATTGTAGGAAGAATTTTCATCACCACTGTAAACAACAGCCCTACTATTAGCAGTGCTTGTGGTAGGAATACCTTGCAGAACACAATTTTCAAATCTGTTATAATTAGAATTACCATCAATCTCAACCACTCTACCATAGGTGGATGCTGTTGATTTGAAGGTGAGGTTTTTGAAGATAAAATGACTTGATCCGTCAAGAAGCAACACGAAGTTTGTATTACTTGTAGTTGGAGCTGCCTCAAACACAACATCAGCCGCATTTCCAGTAGCAGACTGTATAGTAATGGTGTTTGTGGCAGAAGCAGTCATCACATCTGTAATATCCTGCTTGCCATATGTACCTGATTCCATATTGAAAACAACAGCAGCATTCATACCACACGTTTTAAGTGCTGTGAGAGCATCATCAAGTGTAGGATAATCAGCGCCTGCAGAAGAACCAATGGTGTAAGAACCTGCTATATAGCCGTCGCAAAAAGTTGCATTAACAAAGGCTGTATCATTACTACTAATTGTATCAGAAATACCATTGGGATTAGAAGACCATGCTTTGATTTCTGCATCACCGGAACTGAATACATTTGATCCTATATTAAGGCTGTCAATAACTGATCCTGGCTTTAGCAAACCTGTCCAACTGAAAGTTGTTGGATTTACCTCATTAACAGTATAGGTGATATCTACATTGGTAAGATCAGCAGACCCATAGTTTTTCAGACCTACAATAATATCATTGTTGAGTTGGTTAACCGTACCTTTAGGTTCCTGAATTACAAAAATTCCAGCATCTTCAGGTGCAGGTTCTCCAATTCTGATATCATCCAAAGCTATATCACCGTTATAACCATTGCCGGTTTTCCCCCGAAAGCGGATTTTTGTAACCGATTTATACTTTTTCAAAGGAACCAATGCCCTAATCCATTCACCCCCCTGATGTCCTGACTTTTGCCAAATAGTACTCCAATGGCCAGCGAAGTAAATATCCACATAAAGTTCGCCAATACTGCCACCCTTCATATGGTAATAAAATTCAAGGGCAGGATAATTAACATTAGAAATATCAAAACAACGAGACTCCAGAATTCCTACTTTGTATTTACAAGATGATGATTCAAGATATACATATGTCGTCGAATCGGTGGTGTGGTCGCCCATAGGGCCGGTTGATCCTGAATATGTTTCTCCGCGCAAAGGAATCCAGTCAACGGAGTCACCCGGTATATTTGAGAATAGTCCATTTAATATATGAAAAGAACCGCAATTATCATCAATAGCAGAGGCATTGTTGTCAAAATTCTCAACCATTGGAAATACAGTTACTGGATTAGTACATCCTGAGGGAGCAGGTGATTGAACCAACTCAAACGAATAGCGGGAGTTTAGTGGTTTGCGGCTGCTATTGGCCACAGGTGAGCTATCAATAACCTTGATGTAGTAGTTGTACACATCGCCATAGTTTCCTGCAGGCAGGTCGGCTACCCATTTATTGCCATTGGAGTGGTAAAATCCGACGGTATTATCTGTACCGCCATTTACGTTATATACGATGTAGGCAGTATCAATGCCAGTATCATCAGTAAGTTCAACCTCTACATTAAAAGGTCCTTTGGTGTAGGCCGTATCAACAGGATTACTAACCACAGCAATTACAGGTGGATTCATTTCACCGTTTGCTGCTTTCACCTGAATATCATCTACAAACCAGCCAATATTTTCAAAAATTGTGGTTGAGTTTCCGTCCTTAAGTACAAATCGTATTTGTACACTTGCAGAACTGCCTGCAATGGAGGATATGTCGAATGACTCAGTTTTCCACCAGCTATTATCAGGTGAAACAGAACTCATTGGTTGCCACTTAGTATAGGCATTAGCATTAAAATAGCCATTGTTATTGAAATAAGGAGAGTTCCCCTTATATTCATTACCCGTCAGGGTAGTCCAGCTAACTCCGTTATCTGCGCTAACCTCCACCTTAGCTGAATCGAAAAACTCGATCTTGCAGATGTGGTCAAAGGTTAGGGTGACATTAGAGTATGCTGATAAATCCATGGAATTGGTGGTAAGGATATTTGCTCCACTGGTCATTACCTTAGCCGAATCGCTATAGGTTCCCTGTGAAGCAAGCACACTACCCACATTCCAACCGGTAGGACCGGTTGAAGTGACGCTGTCAGCCTGCGACGGTAACTCAAAGTCCTCGTGAAACACGAGGCTTCCCTGAGAATAACCAATCACAGAAACCAGCAGAGCCATTAAAAGTAATAAGCTTCTACGTCTCATATCAATACATCATTTTGATTAATAATTTTTTACTCATTCAGTTCACTTAAAATTTAAGTGCGCAAACATAACATTTTTTCTGAACCACTTATTATTGAATACATAGCAAGTCTAAAACATTTTTCATGCATTTTTCTATCTACCAATTTATTATATCTGGTCTATAGAACTATTATAAATTATTAGTTGTTCCTTACCAGGTGAAGCTAAGCAAATTAATCAAACCTTAACAAGAAAGCTGCTGCAAACACCTTATTATTAAGTTTTAAACCATTTTAGCTTTAGGATCAATATAATTACAAAACAATAGCAATTAACTTTTATATTGAATTTTGTCATTCCAATGTTTTCTTTGCTTAAAAAATTACTATTTTTTTATTGCGCACACAATATATTTGGAAATGGGTCGTTATTCACCCTTTTCCCTAACGCCTTTACATACTGTTGTTCTGTCCTTTATGCGATTTCCTTTTATATAACAGCTCAATATCAATCATCAAAATAGATCCTTATTTTAAGAACAAACCATCTTGCATTGCTTCTTTCTTTATATCTTGTTTATTTAGTTGTTTAACTTTTATATAATCATCTCATGCGTAAAGCCATACTTATTTCTTGTGGGTTCTGCGCACGGCTTATATTCCGAAAAATCACAAAACAGGCTTAAACTGTCAGTACAAAAAAAACCGCCCCTGCATTGCAGAGGCGGTTAATTATCTATAAGGCCGGGAATATTATTTGACTATTGTCATTTTCTTCACGAGCCTGTGACCATCAAAGGTTACATGGTAGTAATAAACACCAGCAGCCAGATCGTCCAGATTTTCATGAACTACGTGGCGACCGGCAGTAACATCAAGCTCTTCTGAGCGCAATGTTCTTCCAAATACATCTACAAGTTCGAAAACAGCTTTACCACCATATGGCACTTCAAAATCAATACTTGTATTTGACTTAGCCGGGTTAGGTATATTCTGATGCAGGATAAATCCTGCCAGCTCATTGGATTCGATGCCATCATAGATAACACCAGTCCAACCCTCACAGGTTTCATTGTTTGCAGGGTCAGCATCATTGGTAAGCAGTGTGCGGCTGCAGATAGCATAATTTCCTATACCTGACACGTAGGTTGTGGTAAACGTATATTCCACTGTACTATGCGGCAGTAGTGATCCCGTCCAGGTTTCAGTAACCGGAGCCAAAGAACCACGCTGATATTCCACATCCATCGTTGTAAGTGTGGAGGAACCAAAGTTCTTAATGGTTACCACCACATGAACATCTTTCTGGAACCAGGTAGTATCCGGACCAGACGAAGGATTGGTAATGGACCTAATATCCACCACTCCAGCATCCAATGCAGGTACAGTACTTACGATCTGCCGTGATGAAGTGTCGTTAAAATGATTTCCATCATTCACCAGTTCAGTATAAGCAGTGATCTTATAGTCATTTGCAGGCCCGTTAAAGGTAGTCGTGAAACTGAAGTTCACCATTGCATCAGGCAGCAGGTTACCGGTCCAGGTTTCAGTAACAGGACTGGAATTGCCAACCTTGTAGGTAACTGGCATGCTATTGAGCGCAGTACTTCCGTGGTTTTTAAGCTGAACCTCAACAGTTACAGGGTCACCGGTAATAGTAGAACCAATGGGGTTCAGGATAGATTTAACTCCGGCATCAATTGCCACTTTCGGAATCTTAATCTCGAAATCATCAATTGCCCAGCCATCGCCTGAGTTTCCGCTCCCATCGGAAGCAAAAACAAAGCGGAATTGGGTTATAGATGCAAGATTTGGAACATGCGCAGTATCGATACAAATTGCTGAACGGATCCATCCATTGGTATTTCCTGAGAAAGCAGGCTGACCGATTATGGTATCAGTGTACCAGTTAGTAGCAGTAGTGTCATTAACCTCGCCAAGTGTTGTCCAGTGTCCGGTCACATTCTGATACTGTACATATCCACCGTCAGCACCGGATTCCACATCCATATAATGCCAGAACACCAATGAATCGACTCCCTGAGTACTAACTGCAAACCTGGTTGAATACAATACATCGGTTGAGCTGTTAGCGTAATTGGAGTCAAGGTCGATCATCCACGCGTTATTACCGGAATGCGGCCCAATGATGTTATTCCCGAAGGGATAACCCATTTCCCATTGTGTTACCTTGTTTGAAGTTGTATCTTTCATAAAGTAATCCTTTACTTCAAAACCGTCATAGTAAGGAGGAGTGACAGTAACAGCTCTGTGAATATCCTTACAGTAGCTGTCGTTGAAGATATTACTGTCGCCATTCAGTACTGTATAGGCACAAAGTGAGGAGTTTCCTAAAGGCACAGAAATAATAGGCATCACAACAGTATCAACACTTTGTGAAGGAATATTACCATTGTAAGTATAAGTACCCGGAATACCGGCAAGTGAATAATTGATATCCACTGTATTCAAAGTTGAAGAACCGAAGTTTTTCACTACAACTTCAAACTGCTGGTTGCTATTGAACATAAACTTACCTGGTTTCAGTATATCCACTACACCGGCATCTTCAGGAATAAGCGGTGTAACCTGCACCAGGTAATCCTCAGTTTCACCATAGGTATAAGTACCACAAGGATGAACATCAGCCAGAGACTCGTTTCTAACAACAACAACTCTCATCACTGTGAGGCCGGTATGCGCCGAATCAGGCAGCTTGATATTATTCACAAATGTGTGAGGCGGTGAGGTTGAGGTAACATTCTCTGCAAAGAATGTTTCCGTGGCCTCATCAAACACGCCATCCCTGTTAACATCAACAAATACCTTGGCACTCATTTCAGTAGCATATGTATTGGAACTTGCAGTACTTATTGACATGCTGTGATTTACATCCTTATACAGAATTACAGCAGGTACATTTGCTGTGAAATCGGTGTATTGTGCAGATGATAATGTTGAGGTATTATTCAGGTTATTTACAGTAACATTTTCAATGTAATTGTAGCTAGTACTTGTCGCTTTAGATATACAGTAATCCTTCCTGTTTTTTATACTCTTCACCAGAGTGTCATTCAGATTAACAGTATCACCTGGAACACTGATGCGACCAATAATAGTGTAACCACCGAATTTCTGAAGATCAAGCGTGGTATTAAAGGTATGCATCAATGTATCACCAGGAGCAAGCATCTGGCTAACAATTTCATTAACAGGCACCTGCCCGGCAAGCTCATAGCTGAGATTCACTGTATTAAATGTATCAGTACCGTTATTGAGTACTCTGAAGGTAACCGGTTCATTGTCTGTAAGCAGGAACCCGGTTGAAGGCTCAACAATTGCTTTAAGCTGACCGTCAACGGGTGGTGCTCCAGTAACAAACACTGTAACAGGAACGCGGTCGCTTTCACAACCAAGACCACTATAACTCATATTTGCAAAAGCGGGATTAACATCACCGAGCGTTTGCACATCTGTTGATGAAGAAATAATCCAGTCGGATGCATTATTGTTATCGGAAACAACTCTTATAACTCCTGCATCCCCACTGCTACTTGGGATATCGCCACTCCAGTCGGAGGTAGTGATCCCGGAAGCCGAAGAGAATTGGTGTCCGTTAAGCGCCACAGCATCCACAACATCACCTTTATTATCGGTGATCCAGGTTCCGGTTTCATCACCCGAAGAAGAACTGTGATTGGCAGCCACATAAAAGTTGTTGGCAGGATCATCATTGGAAGCACCATAGGTGGCTAATACCATCACTTCACCAGCAGCAAGCGTAATACCCGGCAGACTATATGTATAATTACCTGATGCATACTGTGATTCGCGGGATATAGTATATCCGGTAAGGTCGATTGGTGCAGTTCCCAGATTAGTAATTTCAACAAAATCATCACCGTCTAGCCAGGAGGGTTCCGGGCTGGTAGCGCCATCCCCATAACCATGATATTGTGTTACTTCCGTGATCTGCAACTGCGGAGCGCCATCTCTCTGCGATACCCAATAAACAGTTGTATCATACAGCAATGGTGTCTGATAAATATTACCAGTATCCAGTGTATTGGCAGCGGTAGCTGATGCATACCAGTTCACCTGATAAGGTGTTGTATAATTTAGAATAGCATAAGAACCAAAGTTAATAGTTGTGTCATTAACCACCGGTACAGGAGGAGTAAAGTAAGAATCGACTGTATCCGTCATCAACGTATCATTAGCAGGGAATGTATCTCCGAGCAGGGTGATATAAGCTTCGATTACAAAACTAGTATCATTAAGAGGAGCCAGCATGTTGGTTGTAGCATTGAATGTATAATAGCCGGTATCCGAAGCAGGAATAACAGTATTCACGTTTTCGGGAGTAATATAGTTACCACCATTAATACGGTAAGCAGCCGTGAAATTACCATTAATGGGCAGTGCCCCCATATTAAGTATTTCGATGGTTACCGGTTCATTTACTTTCAGGTTACATCCGGAGTTTACAGCAATGTCAGTAATCGCGGCATTGGCATCCGGTACTTCAATATTGACAGTAAGTGGAACGCGCGGACTGGAGCATAAACTCGAAATAATCGCAAGGGAATTAGGACTTTTCATGCTGCTATTGGTAGTACAAATAAAATCCGTATTATCATGATTATCGGCAAAATCGCGATAAATAATATCGGAACAACTTGCATCAACACCATCACCGAACCATTGCTGGGTTTGCTGATTTATTGGATTTAGCCCGGCAAACCCACCAGCAGAAACATTCATGTTTTGCAATTCATTGAAAGACCATCCCCAGGCAACAAACTCCACGATGTCTCCTTGGTCATTAACGATCATTGCCCATCCATTGTCGCCATTATTCCACATAATGTTATTACCCCAGTAATTGGAACCACTGGAGCTTTGATCATCACGCCAAACAACTGAATTAGCTGGAACAACACCAAGATTCCAGGTCAGTGAATTAACATCATCAAGGGCTGTATAATTATCACTAACAATAACTTTCCAACCTGTAGCATCAAAATCACTGGAAGTTAAATTTTGAACCTCAATAAAATCATCTGTACCCAAATCCAATTCGGATATAACAAGTGGAGTGCCACCTCCTCCTGCTGATACCCAATACGTCGTAGTATCATAAAGCACAGGAGTTGTAAAGTATTTACCAACTCCAACATATGATTGTATTGAATCATTTTCATACCAAAACAATGTGTCATTGGATATGGCTGTCAGTGTAATGGAGTCTCCGTAAACACCGGTTACATCATTTGCAATTGGGGCCGTCGGTGTATACAATGATTTGATCGTGTCGGTCATAATGGTATCATTGTAGTTCAATGTGTCATTGGTCAGGGATACATAAGACTCAACGACATAAGAAGTATCTCCGTTAAAAGAACCGCTTAAGTCAGCTAGTGTGTTGAATGTATAGCTAACGGTATCAAACGGAGCAATTACATTAGTTACATTTTCCGGAGAGATGTAGGCATTGTTATCTACTTTAAAGGTTGCAGTAAGTCCGCCGTCTATGGTATCCTGCCCCAGGTTGACAATTTCAATGGTAACGGGTTCCATTCCGAGATTACAACCTGAAGGTACGGAAATATCTGTAACACCGGCATTGAAATCCGGAGTAACCACGTTCACATTTACGGAGTCGCGGGGGCTGTTGCATGCCTGGCCGATTTGCATACCTGCAATACTGGGATTAATTGTTCCCAGCGTTTGCTGAGTTTGTGATGAAATATCCCAGTTGGAAGCCATATTACTTCCCATATTAACACGGACAACGCCTGCATTACTACCACTACTTGGAATATTACCACTCCAGTCAGAACTACTAACACCGGAAGCAGCTGAGAAGGAATGACTGTTTAATGCTACGGCATCCACAATTTGCCCGGCGTTATTTGTTAACCAATGTCCGGTAGCTGTACTTGATGACACGCTATTATCAGCAGCCACATAAAAATTGTTAGCCGGATCATCGCTGCTAGCACCATAAGTAGCAAGAACCATCACTTCACCGGCATTAAGCGTGACATCCGGAAGGTCATAACTGAAGTCACCACTTCCTTCTCTGTGATGGGTATATCCATCCAGAGAAATAGATGATGCCCCCACGTTTGTAATTTCCACAAAGTCATCGCCATCTAACCAGGAGGGTTCAGGAGATGTTGCACCGCTACCGCCACCATGGTACTGTGTAACTTCTGTAATTCTTAAGGCGCCCATACCATTTTTGGCCTCGAAATAGAATGTGGTATCTGCATATAGAACATCGGTTTGTAAAGTGTCTCCAATATAAAATGCATTGGCAGATGTGTCCTGATAGTACCAGTGAATAGAAGCCGTAGCGTCTCCTATTAAAGTAACAGGGGAACCAATACCTATGGTAACATCATCAACAATAGGTGTTATCGGTGTATGCATGGATTTGGTTTCCACATAATTTGTATCATTATAGGCTACATTGTCGTTAGGTATTTCTACCCAGGCCGCAATGTTGAATATACTATCAAATGTGGTTACACTTAAATCAACCGGGGCAGCAAACTCAAAGGTAGTGGAGTCATTGGGCAGAATCTGGCTGGTAACCGTTTCCGTAACCAGTGTGATTCCATCAACCAGGTATTTAGCATCAAATCCTGGGTCAATTGTATCCAGTCCCACGTTTTTAATGGTAATGCGTATGGTATCCTCGATCAGGTTACAACCGGAAGCCAGACCATCCACATGAGTAACTTTTCCATCAATAATCGGAGTAGCAAATAGACCTTTGCAGGCTTCATCATTGATTAGATTACTATCGGTTGAAAGTACGGTAGTAGCACAAAGCTGATAGTTTCCAGCCGGAGAAACAAAGGTCTCGAGCGGAATGGTATCTGTTTGGCCATAAGGCAAAATCGTGTTGCCTGTAATTTGTTTTGTTACCGGTGTTCCACCAGCTACCGTATAATCAATAGCATAATCCGTGATCGTGTCTGTGCCTGTGTTAATGACAACAGCATGTGGAGTTATGCTGTCAAATTCGGTAATGGCAGCCGGTAAATTGATAATATTGGTAATACCAATGTCTATCGGTAGAAGATCAACTTCATGAGCTCCTATGGTTGTTATCATCGAACCCCGTTGCTTTCCGTCAATATCGGTTGTTACAGCAGATAACGCTGTACCTTTGCCGGCAAGTGTTTTATCTACCAGATAAAGATTAGTGGGAGAAACAAAGCTGGTCTCAATGTTAAACGAATTTGCATCAAACCCGGAAGTTACCTGATAATCTGATAAAGTATTTAAATCTGTTCCATCCCAGTTAACGAGGCTACCGGCATTTGTATAATAATTATTGTAATCCATTTGGTCTATCCCATCGTAATCATCAAATTCCAATGCATAAGATATAGAATCACGAATATTATTATTAATAAAGCGAAAGCCCGGATCAAAAGATGCATTATCAATAAAGACAGCTCTTGTATCATTATCCCCACCGGTAATATTAACTGTATTATAGTACACATGCAAATTCTCTGAATTGAATAGGTGCAACCCGTAGTTATCATCTGTCCCTGAGGTGATGCTTACCATATTATTAGCTACCAATGTTGGTTCAGAGGTAGTTCCGTCAGAATAATAAATGCGGATACCATACATTTGATCATCAGGTGCTGCTACAATTTTGTTTCTAAGGACCTTACTGCGATCAGAATAATAAAGGTATATTCCATATGTCGCATAAGAATAAGAAGTTGTGGTTGTTAATTCATTGTCTTCAACAACTAGTGAATCCTGGTACCGCAGATATATTCCATACTGATGGAAATCCTCGATAATGTTTCTGCGTATTACATTACCTATGGCTTGATCATTTGATGCGTCACCTTCCAGGTAAAATGCGGAAGAACCATTCTTAATATAGTTATTTTCGATTAACAGGTAATCGTCATTGGAGTCATCCGACCAAAATATCGCATTATATGTACTGGATGAATTTGTCGCACTATTCCGAATCACATTATTGGATATTGTGATATGATGAGATTCATTGTCAAAATGAATTACTCGCCCATAACTGCTATTTAATGCTTCAATAGTAATAGAATTAAAGGTAATGTAACTAGCCGCATCAATAAGTATAGTATAATTATCTGTGCTATTTGCATTATATTGCAATATCACATCAGCACTATCCCCGCTCACGGATGTGAATGTCACAGTATTAGCCGAATCAACTCCTGTAATCGGAGTAAGATGCAGTTGTTCATTGTAAACACCGCTATCAGCTTCAAATATTACATGACCGCAAACTCCTCCTCCATTCAAAGCGTTAACAGCATCTGTGAAGCTGTTAAAGTCATAGTTGCCCTGAGTGGTATCTCCAATAGTATATGTACCATGCAAGCAAGCACCGAATGACGTAATGAGCGTATCATTACTGTTTATGGTGTCTGCTACGCCATTGGGCAGGCTGGTCCAGAATCTTACATCATGAGCACCACCGGTGAAGGTTGTTGTATCAATTCGAATTGTGTCAACTTGTTGATAGCTGAGACTTCCACTCCAACTATATGTTTTCTGAAACTGACCATCTAATTCCCAGCTTATGTCCAGCGATGTGAGAGGATTAGTTACATAATTCTTCACCTCTACGTCTATGTATTCCGGGTTACCTTCCTGCACCGTAGAGGCAGGACTTACCATAGCCACAATACCGGCATCTTCTGTAGGTATTCCGCTGATGTTAACGGTGACCGGTACGCGTGCACTTTCACAGTCACTTAGCGCGTTGGGCAAAACAAGACCTGCGTTTTTAGTGTTCGGATCTTGTGGATTGCCATCGGAGTTTATCCAATTCGTGGCATCTTTAGTATAAGGACCTTCCAGACGATTTCCAGAAGTTGAACTTCCTGAAGGTGCGATTCCCGACCAGTCAGCGGAAGTCACTCCGGATGCTGAAGGGAATACATAGTCGTTAGTTCCACTATAACCTACTGCGTCTAAAATTTCGCCATTTTCATCTTTTAATATTCTGCCGATTGCAGTACTTGAACTAAACGTAGTAGAAATATTGCCATGATAATAATAATCCGAAGGACTGGGTGTGCTGCTAGTGGCCTGCCCCACTGCAATTATTGCCGTACCATCGGGCCCCAGGAAAGTTCCTTGCGGGAAAGTGTGCGTATTCAGAAGACTGGTTTCATTCCATTGTTCCAGCGTGATGCCTTCCAGATCAGCTCCCGGATTACCTGTAATTTCAATATAGTCATCGGCTACTAAATATGCCGGCCAACCTCCGGACGGGGCACCGGTTGTAGTTTTATAATGGCAAATCTCAGTAATAATGGGCTGTTTTCCGGTAGAAGCAACAGCACTTACCCAATAAGTTGTAGTGTCATACAATTGCGGAGTGGTATAGTATTTTCCCACAGCAATATTGTTGGAGCTGCTATCGGTTTCATACCAAACAAGCGTATCATTGGATGTTGCTGTAATGGTAACCGAGTCTCCGTAGTTCGTAGAATAAATTGATGCTGTTGGGGCCGGTGCTTGATACATAGACAATACACTTGTCGCAGCCGAGTCGTTTTGTGGAACAGGGTCACTGCTAAAATCTACCCAGGCCTCAAACTCAAATGTAGTATCCACCATAAAAGGACTCATGTCCATATCCACCGTGGCTGAAAACGTATATTCCAGGGTATCACCTGCATTAATGGTTGTATTAACCGTTTCGGTAACTAAGGAGGAATCGTTTAATAACATATAGGAAGCATCAAAGCTGTTAATATTTGATGTTCCAATGTTCTTAATTTTCAACGTGATATTTTCAGAAGAAGAAAGCCCGCAATTGTTTTGTGGACCATAAACTTCAAGCACTGCCAGGTCGTATGGTGAAGCATCAAACTCATCGGCTCCCATATCTGGATTGGTGGTGTTTCTCACATCTCCATCAATATCATCCGTTATCCCTGCTATGGGTGTTGCACTTTTATTTAACATGTTGTTAGTAACATGCAGATCACTGCTTGCAGCAAAATACGGATCAATACTAACTGAATTGGCAGCTTCACCTGTGGCTACCTGCCATTCGGTAAGGTTATTAATGATTGCTCCGTTCAGGTTGATGTAATCACCATTACCATCTGTATAGAGGTTGTTATAGTCATTGGTGATATTGGCTGAATCAATGTT
This sequence comes from Bacteroidales bacterium, assembly GCA_041641835.1. GTDB lineage: Bacteria > Bacteroidota > Bacteroidia > Bacteroidales > PWNQ01 > PWNQ01. The sequence continues at coordinate 2,048 of JBEPXQ010000003.1, read as the reverse complement.
CAGTGTGTACACAGCATATCCTGAAGCCATGTTTGCAAAAATATTGTTCTTTACAACAACACCGCGGCTGTATCCAGCTGTGTTATCATAAATCGCCATACCGACGGTGTTTTGATCATTACCGGTCATCTTTACTGTATTGTAATAATAATCTACAAAACGACTTTCCAGGTTAATGATACCGGCTGAAAGGTTGTTGGTATTTGCATTTCCGTTTATCAATGCCATATTGTTATAAACGAGGGCGTGATTCAGTGAGTCTCCCGCACTCTCATTGATAAAGATACCATATCCAATGGCTGTGTTTTCAGCAGTAATATTGTTATAGGATATTTCAAAGGCACCGCTGGCGTCATTAACAAAGAAAGCATCATAGCTATCGTATGTAGAAAAAGTTGATACAGTATTATGCTTTACCACAGTGGCATCAGACCCGCTGATTTGAACTGCTGAAGCATACTGATTATTGAATACATTGTTGGAAACATCAACATTTGCCATGCCTGAACCTGAAAGAACAAGTGCGTTACTACCATTAACAAAACGGTTATTTGTAAAGGTGATATTACTTCCAAGAGTATCCTCAGTGAATACCAGTGATCGCTCTGCTGCAGCATCCATAAGATCCATGCCAACAAATCTGTTGTTCATGAATTCTATATCTGAAGTATGATTTCGCATATTAACAACAATGGCATTACTGGAATCTTCTGCCTGGAATGTTATGCCTTTGAATGTAATATTGGAAATACCATCCAGCTCTACTACGTAATTATCGGAAGCGGAATTTGCATCATACTTTAGAATAACATCTGTAGAGTCGCCACTTGCGCTTTGAAAGGTAATGGTATTAGTGGCAGATGCGCCATTAATGGCCGGCAGGTAAAGTTGTTCACTATAAGTTCCTGCGTTCACATCAAAGCTAACTGGCCCGTTGATACCGCACTGACTAAGCCCCAGAACAGCTTCACTGAAGTTGAGGAAATCGGCGGACGCTCCTCCGATAGTATAATTACCACTCAGCAGATTAGCACAACCATAAAATGAGAGGTGTGTAGTATCATTTCCTGTATTAAAATCAGTACTACCATCGGGTGAGTCTGTCCATACCTTAATACTATGTGGCCCTGCTGTTACAGAAGTATTGGCAAGTGTTATTGTATCAGTCAAACTATCAGGGTATAATGATGGACTTGTATAGTTATACGTGGTTTGATCAACTCCATCTAATTGCCACTCAACATTAAAAGTATTGATAGTATCTGCACCAAAATTTTTCACAGCCACGTCAATATTAAATGGGGTATTCACAACTACACCCCCTGTGGGGTACAATATATCGGCAACTCCAACATCATTATATACCGGTTGCAACTGGAACCCAAATTTTGCCATAGGGCGGTCTCCATGAGACGAAGTTGTAGGTGGATATGTAGGACCCGAAAAAGTTTTTGCCTTATCGGTACTAACATCTTCTGAACACCAGCTTGGATAATTGGCAGTTGGAGAACCTGGACGATACCATTTTACCATTACAAGTAATGCATTTGTACCACTATAATTAAATGGAGTATTAAACTGAAAGTCTTGCCATCCAGTGGTAGTATTTATATTCTGTGTAGTACTTGAATAGACTAACGTAGCCGTGGATGCTTCAGATACCCAGGCCGTATTGGTAGATGGAACAATTCCTGTTGGAGATTCCTTTACAAAGATTTGCAGCTCTGCATCTCCAGATGTATATCCTGCCAGATTGTCTTTATTAAAGCTAATGGATTCTATTATGCCGCCGGCATTATTAAATTCAGAAGCTTCATAGATACTTGAATGAATACTGTTAGTATAAGAACTGGTAGTAGTACTTATATATATTGGAGAGTAATTAGTATTAGTTGCGCAGCTCCCAATAGTTACTTCACTCAAAGAGGAATATTTTACATAATATGAATAATTCCCATTGGTTTCGATATTAGAAACAGCAGCCCCATCATGAGCTTCAACAAAGTAGGTTATGGTTCGGCCAAAACCATGAAATGGAATATCAACAG
>JBEPXQ010000002.1:0-27879 GCA_041641835.1 Bacteroidales bacterium | reverse complement strand
GCTGAATTTGAGAAAACAGTACACCGCAAATTAGGCCAGGCAGAAGTAGCCGACCAGATGGAGGGAGTAAAGTACCTGAAAAGCCTGCCATATGTTGACGTTGCCCGTATTGGCGTTGATGGCTGGAGCTATGGCGGGTTCATGACGATCTCTTTGCTATTGAATTACCCTGATGAATTTAAGGCAGGAGTTGCCGGCGGCCCGGTTATCGACTGGAAATATTATGAAGTAATGTATGGAGAGCGCTATATGGACACCCCTGAAGAAAATCCTGAAGGATATGAAGCAGCAAACCTGTTGAACAAAGTGCAGAACCTGGACAGCAGGCTGATGATCATTCACGGCACAATGGACAACGTGGTGGTTTGGCAGCATAGCCTGCAGTTTCTTAACAAAGCTATCACCAACAGGGAACTGGTGGATTACTTTGTGTATCCCGGACAGGAACATAATGTGAGGGGAATTGACAGGCTTCACCTCTTTATGAAGATCGAACAATATTTTAAAGATCATTTATAGTAGTCAGCAAAAAAAAACCGGCATGTGAGTGCCGGTTTTTTTTATTATCCAGGCAGGTACTGCCTGATTATTCCAAGTAATTTATCCTTATCAATAGGCTTTGCCAGATAGTCATCACAACCGGCTTCAAAACACTTTTCTTTTTCATTACCCATGGCATATGCAGTTTGAGCAATAACCGGCAATTCAGGGCGCAACTTTTTGACCTTATGTGTCGCCTCATATCCAGAATAATCCGGCAGCTGAATATCCATCAGAACCAGGCCAATATCATTCCGGTTTTTTACTAAATCCAATGCTTCTTGTGCTTTCACTGCCCTTATTATCTGGTAGCCACGTGGCATCAGTACGGCTTTAATATACATATAGTTGGAATCCTCATCCTCTACTACGAGGATGACTGGCTTTTGTGGAGCCTCCGTGTCTGAAGATTCCGTAACCGGCTCATCATCTTTTTCACCGGAAGACCTGTAAGAAGTACAAGGCTCATCAGGTATTCTGAAGGAAAACTCGGAGCCTTTATTTTCTTCTGATCTTACCTTCATGGTACCTCCAAGCAGCTGCACCAGGCTTTGCGATATAGATAAGCCAAGACCCGTACCCCCATACTTTCTTGTCATGGAATCGTCAGCCTGCTGAAAGCGCAGAAATATCCTGTCGATATTTTCCCGGGCTATACCAATCCCGCTATCTTTAACATAAAAGTGTATGAACCCGCCTTCCACCTTGTATCCCATCTTAACATAACCCGATTCGGTAAACTTGAAGGCATTGGTAAGCAAATTAGTAAGAATCTGCCTTAAGCGGGAAGGATCGGTTTTAACGCAGTATTCTTCACTGCCCTTTTCGTATATCCATTTCACATCTTCACGATTGATCTGCAACCGGTGGTTTTCAAAACTATCGTAAACAGACTGCAATAATTCATCAATCCGGGTATCCTTCTTAATGATTTTCAGCTGTCCGCTTTCAATCTTTGACACATCTATAATATCGTTAATCAGTGTTACCAGCAGTTTACTGCTATGGCTAATCAGGCTGGCATATTCCTTTTTTTCTTTATGCATCAGGTCATTGGTTGCCATAAGCTCTGAAAACCCAACTATTGCATTCAGCGGTGTCCGTATCTCATGCGACATATTGGAAAGAAAAGCTGTTTTTAAGCGGTCGGACTCCCTGGCTTTTTCCATGGCCACTTTCAATTTCTTTTCTGATTCTTTCCTGTCAGTAATATCACGGTAAATAACGTAGAACGTTTCCATCCCGCCCTTAGTGGTAATGGGTGTAGCCAGAATGGAAACATATAGTCTCCTGCCATCGCTGGTTTGCCGAATGGTTTCGCGAGAAAGATCCTTGCCCTGCCCAACCACCAGGGTGTACCGACCTGCTTCTCTCTTTAATTCATCAGGTGCAATCAAATCATCAATGTGTTTACCGATAGTTTCCTCAGGCCTGTAATTAAAAATACTCAGAAACTTATTATTCACTCTCAGCACATAACCCTCCTTATCGGTTACTACCACACCTTCAGGAGCACTTTCCAGCAGGCGTTCCAGGTAAAGTTTTTCCATCTTAAGATCTTCTGCCGTCTTTACTCTTGATCGCACCATCCTGTTAGACACTCCGGCCAGCTCCTTCATTTCCCTGTAACTGAATTCCTCCGGGTCTATCTCGATATTGTCCTTTGATGCCTGCTCCAAAAACCTGCTAAGCCTGGCATAGTCCCGCTTAACGCGTTTTGAAAAACGGTTTAGCAGCCAAAAGCTAATCATAATAACCAGGATAACCAACAAGACGATCTTAATGATGGTGTTACGAATTTTTTTATATTGGCTTGCCTTGTGTACTTGCATGAACTCCTGCAGATCATCCATATATATGCCACTCCCGATCAACCACCCCCAGTCATCAAAACTATTTACATAAGTCATTTTTTTGGCAACCGTATCAGAATACAGTTTTTTCCATTTATAGTAAACATAACCTCCTTCCGGCTTAGTTCCGGCATTTTTTAAGAGATGAAAAATATTTTTCCCGTCGGGATCGCGGTAGTTTTTCATTGACCTGGGCTCAAGAGGTGTATCCCCATTTTCAATTAAAAGTTTACCCTCCATAGTAGTAATGAAGATATACCCGTCATGCCCAAATCTTAAAGTACTCAAATAATTAAGCACCTCCTGCTGCAGACTGCGATTAAAATCACTATAATGTACACTTTTTATAATATACCAGTTATATGGCTGAAACTCTATCACATAATTCAGCACCTCGTTTTTATTATCAGTTTTCGGATAAGTGGAAAGATAGCCTCTCCCCTGCTTTAAAATATTTTTCCACTGCGCTGATCTCACATTAATATAGGAGCTCGAGTCATTCCTCTGTATAACTGCATCTCCATCATTATTTACAACCTGAAAATTACCGTTTATATCATTCATCCCATCAATAGCCTGAAGAATCACAAGTCTTTTCTGTTGTCTGTCAAGCCTGCTATTCTCAAAAATCTCTTCTGCCACTCCAACAGCCTTTTCGGCTTCATTCATTAGCTGGATTTTCAGTTGATCCCTCGCGTTAGTCTGTCTTGATTCAATATAATCCAGCGCCAGATGCACTTGTTGCCTGGCAAACTGTCCTTCAACGTGTATAAACTGCCCGCGAATCCTGTCTGCGCGGTTTTTGTAGTCATTGATTTCCTGCACTAACCACAATACGGCAATAAGCAATACCGAAACTGCCAGGACACCTATAATTAATGCCCGGGATTGTCGCAACATGCTCTTTTCATTGTGATTTCTAAAGAATAATAATGCCATAACGAATGGAAACTTAGGGAAAACGGCAAAAATACGATAATGCCTTCTGATATTTCAAGTGTATTTTTCTTAAGAAAGCTTGAAAACTTATTTTTAACATTTGTATCTTCATGCGCAATTTTAAATGATAACCCTGAAAAATTATGAAGAAAGATTACAACAAAGTAAGCTTAAAGGATTTTGCTGATTTTGAAGACAAAGACATCATGAAGAGGTCTGAGATTTTCCAACAATACCTGGAATTTCTACGCAAAGAAAACCAACTTAACTACCGCATTCGTTCAACACATGGATCAGAACCAGTGGCAAGAATTCTAGATCCGGTAACAGGAAAGGAAAAAGAAGCCATTAGTTTTATCTCCAATGATTATCTGAACCTGACAAAAAACGCCGAAGTAATTGAGGCGGGGAAAGAGGCATTGTTAAAGTACGGCAGCGGAGCAGGTGCATCTCAGCTTATTGGCGGGAACCTGGACATCCATGTGGAGCTGGAAGAGCGCATTGCAAAGTTCAATCAAATGGAAGATTCTATTATTTACACCTCCGGCTTTGGTGCAAATTCCGGCTCATTACTTGCCATGATGCAGAAAAAAGATGTGGTGATCATGGATATTTATGTTCATGCCAGTGTGATTGACGGGACTTTCAACACCAATGTGAAATGGTTTCTGCATAATGATATGGAATCGCTTGAAAAAGCGCTAAAAGATGTACAGCATAAATACCGTACCAAAATGATTATTGTTGATGGAGTATATTCACAGGAAGCAGACCTGGCTCCATTGGACAAGATTGTTGAGCTGGCACGACAGTATGATGCTTATGTTATGGTTGATGATGCCCATGGGCAGGGAGTTTTTGGTAAAAATGGCAAAGGAACTGCCGAACATTTTGATTTACTGGGTGAAATAGATGTGCTTACCGGTACATTTTCCAAATCCTTTGCAGGAGTGGGAGGATTCCTCTGTGCTAAAAAGGAACTCACTGACTTGCTGAAGTATTATGCCCGCATGAATATTTTCTCGGCTGCTCCCACGCCCCAGGTTACAGGCTCGTTGCTTAAGTCTATTGATATAGTGGAAAACCAGCCGGAGATACGTGAAAAGCTCTGGTGGAATATCAATTACCTGAAGGAAAATCTTACAGCGCTTGGCTTTAACATTGGTAATACCGAATCAGCGATTTTCCCTATTATAATAGGTGATGATGTTAAAGTACGTGAAGCTGCACGAATTTTGCTATCACGAGGGATTTATGTGAATCCTATTCTTTATCCGGCAGTGCCCAGAAGAGTCACCAGGCTACGAATAAGCCTTATTGCCACTCATGAAAAGGAGCATCTTGATGCTCTGTTGAACAACCTTGAGGATGTGGCTAAGGAGCTGGATATCCCTAAGCGTTAATATGCTTCTGAATAATATTTAGCAGGTCATCAGGGCCCATAGGTTTTGAAATGTAATCTATAAAGCCAGATGATAATGCTTTGTCACGATCTCCCTTCATAGCGTAAGCTGTTTGTGCTATTACAGGGAGATCGTTTCTTTTCTCCCTGATCTTTCTAGTTACTTCGAACCCACTGAGGGTTGGCAGGCGGATGTCCATCAAAACAAGATCCAGATCGTCCTGCTGTTCTGCCACCTTTATGGCTTCTTCGCCGGTTTCAGTGTGTATCAGATCAACACCTGTAGCCTGCAAGGCTGCTTTCACGAAAAGATAATTAGCGTAGGTGTCTTCAACAAGCAGTATCTTTTTACCCCGCCAGTTGGGCACATCGCTTTCTTTCTGCTGCTGTGCAGCTGTGGTGGTTTTTTTCACTTTCTTCTGGTCCCCGGAGGTTAAACGCTGGGAACGGATCTTTTCCAGAGGGATTTTTAAATAGAATACCGAACCTTTTCCCTTTTCGGATTCCAGCAAAAGCTCCCCTCCCAGCATCTTTGCAAGACCTTTGGAAATTGACAGGCCGAGACCTGTACCACCGTATATTCTGTCAATTGTATTGGTTCCTTTTCTGAAGCGGTCAAATATTACATCTTTCTCTTCATCTGACAGGCCAATTCCGCTATCCTCCACATAAATAACCAGATAATGCTGCTTCCTTTTTACACCAAGCTCAATATATCCATCATCAGTGAATTTGAAAGCATTGCTGAGCAGGTTGTTGATCAGCTGGCGTATTTTGAGCTTATCAGAGCGTATGAAAACCGTCCTTTCGCAAGGCTTGAACCTGAAATCTATCCGGCCTTCATTTTTGCCACCTTCCATAGCCTGATAAGTGGAGTATAAATCCTCCATCATTTCATTCAGGTTGAAATCGGTGACATCCACATTTTGCTGGCCTGCCTCAATCTTTGCCAGGTTAATGATATCGTCCACCAGGTGTAAAAGGTCCTGCCCGTTTTTCCTGATCAGGTTGATGTAATAATCTTTTTCTTCTGAATCAAGATTCTGATCATCCAGTAATGAAGAAAAGCCTATAATGGCATTCATAGGTGTTCTGATCTCATGGGACATATTTGCCAGAAAAGCGGATTTCAGCTTATCAGACTCCTCTGCTCTTTCTTTAGCTTCCACCAGTTCTGATGTACGCTCTTTAACCAGGTTCTCAAGGTTCTGCCGGTGCTTCTCAAGTTCAGCTTCATTGCGCTTGCGATCAGTAATGTCACGCGCGATGATCATGATAGCCTGCTTCTTCTTATACTTAATTCTACCTGCACTCAATGAAACCGGTATCGACCTTCCATCTTTGCTGATAAAATTGGTTTCCAGGGTTACATTCTTCTGGTTTGAATTAAGGAAAACCCGGTAAAGCCGTTTATAAAGTTCAGGCCGCTCCATGAAATTATAGAACGGTTTAAACAGTAATTCTTCTCGGGCATATCCTGATATTGACGTTGCAGCATTATTGATCAGTACAATTCTGCCATCCTGGATCATGGCTATAATATCAGAAGCCAGGTCAACCACACTGCGGTATTTCTCCTCACTTTCGCGCATCATGCGTGTCTGGTAGTCCCTTTCCCGCATGATCTCTTTAAAGTCATCCTGCAGTAGTTTGATCGTTTTCAAAACATCAGAAAACAAGGTGTCTTCCGAATAAGATTCGTCATGAATTAGCTGATCAAAAGACTCACTTAACGACATATGCCCTGTTATCTTTTGAAGGGTCTCAAGCTGCCGTTCCTTTTTCTTTTTCTCATTCTGTAATGTTGCATACTGCTTTTTCACCAGCGCTACCAATTCCTTCTTTGAATCGGGAATAACAAGCTCCTGATGATCTTCTGCAGGTGCTTCAAAGTATTTCTTATCAATGGTGAGATTATGAGAATGATATTTTTTCAGAAAGTTGAATGAGTCCTCCAGGTTTTTCATGATAACCCACAGCCTGTATTGCTTGGGATATAATTTTTTTAGCATTTTTATGAGAAAACCGGCCAGGGGCGAAGGAATTGAAATAAGTATATGAGAATAGCGCTGGAATTTCACTTCATACAATGTAGTTTTTTTCCTTGCTTTGAGTGTGATCCCTTTCATCTTTCGCAGGTCATTAATACTGTACATCTTGTTCTTTTTCTCATCAAAATGCAAGGTATCAATCACTCTGCCAAGGATATCATAAGTGCGGTCTATATCAATTGGATGAGCAAAACCCGTGAAATTTATCAGTACAATATTACCTTCAATAACCGACATATTCACACTAAATCTCTTGTCGCGTGAGGTATATGTCCAGCCTTCGTGAGAATACTGCCTGTATTGATATCCACCGATGGTTATCATCTTACGGTTTTCTTCCCACAATCTGTCAAAAATAGCACGGGCAACATCTTTATCGGCTGTGGTTTTAATCTTACCGGATAAGGAGGATTCGTGAACTTTCCTGCCGATTTGTTTAAACACAAACAGCAGTGCGTCTGTCTCATCCTGCCTCACAACCAAATTTTTCCTGTTTATCTTGTTTAGTGATATATAGGCCAGATTTCTCTTCAGTTTAAATGGCACATTATAAATAACCAGGTTTATAAAGTCAGGAACTTTATACTTAAACACCCGCCTGCTTGCTTTCAGCCCTAACCCTCTGAGCTGGTTAGTATCTATTATTATATATAATATTTTCCCGGGATGAATTTTTTTGAATTCCCTAAAGATTTTTGTACCAATCTCTACAGTTTTATTCAAAGCATCTTCGTCCATCTGCCCGATAATCCTGAGCTTGAAAATCTGTTCATCGGTATAATCGTAATATACAGAACAAGTATCGGAAGTATATTCCAGTTCTTCAGGATATAAATGCATTTGATCTAAGTCATTCATATTTTCCGCCATGCAGATTATTGTTTATCACTGGCTGTATAGCCATATAATCAGGGGGTGAAAGTGTATTAGCTTCACTTTTTCCGGCCTGTAAAAGCCGCACTAAAATACAATTAGTTAAAAGTAAAGTCAATACTTGAGCCAACAACCGGGGCAAAATTAATATTCTCTGTTGAAATTGAGGTAAAAAGTTCTCTGCTCTTGTCCAGTGAAAACGAAAATAAAATAGCAAAGACCTCAAAATCAGAATAAAAAAGAGCCGGAATAAATTCCGGCTCTGAAGCTCCTCCTCTTGGACTCGAACCAAGGACCCTCTGATTAACAGTCAGATGCTCTAACCAGCTGAGCTAAGGAGGAATTTTTTCAATCCGTGGATTGTTTCTGAAAAAGTGGTGCAAATATACAGCAAGATTTCAAAATAGCAATAACTTTGCAGAAAAATTTTATGATTTTTTGAGGCGGGCATTTACACAAGCTAGAATCCCCATCCGGGGATTGCTCGTTTTCAGCTAAAAGAAAGAATTGTTTTATGAAAAGTGTTTTAGGAATAGGAAATGCCCTTGTGGATATTTTAATCAGGCTTGATGATGAAGAGCTGCTATCAACGTTTAAACTTCCAAAAGGCAGCATGCAGCTTGTTTCAGGCGAGCTGGCTGCAGAAGTAGATCGAGCTACCGAAAAGTATAATAAACATCAGGCATCAGGCGGTTCGGCATCCAATACCATGCATGGCCTGGCACAGCTGGGAGTTCCTTCCGGGTATATAGGGAAAATTGGAGAAGACCATACAGGTGAATTCTTTAAAACTGACCTTGACAAGAATAACATAACACCGCATCTGCTTTATGGTACAGTGGAAACAGGAAAGGCAATGACACTCATTACCCAGGACACTGAAAGAACCTTTGCTACACATCTAGGCTCAGCAGTGGAGCTAATGCCCGAGGAACTTACTAAAAGCATATTCGAAAAATACCAGCTTATCCATCTGGAAGGCTACCTGGTGCACAACCAGGGCCTGATGTTGAAAATTGCCAGGCTGGCAAAAGAAGTGGATGCCGAAATCTCACTTGACCTTGCCAGCTTTAACGTGGTGGAGGATAACCTTGATTTCCTGCATAAATATGTTGATGAGCATGTGGATATAGTATTTGCCAATGAAGAGGAAGCCAAAGCTTATGGTAAGGGCAATGTGGAGGATGGCTTCTATAATTTAGGCAAGCAAACCTCCATTGCTATCGTTAAAACAGGTAAGTCAGGATCAGTAATTCACCGCAATGGTGAGCTTTATGAAGTAGCTGCTATCCCTGCTGAAGTTATCGACACTACAGGTGCCGGTGATCTTTATGCTTCCGGTTTTTTATATGGATACCTGAATAACTACAACATGAAAAAATGCGGTGACCTGGGTTCATTGCTTGCCGGTATGGTGATAGAGCTGGTGGGAGCAAAAATAGATGAGAACCGCTGGACCGAAATAAAGACCATGCTAAAGCATTTATAAAATCTTTCTGCTGAAAATTCGCGGCTGTTACGGCAGCCTTTCTTTTCATAATTACGCGGGTGATATGATAATTTTATTACCCGCGTAATTTTATGATCCTGAACACGTGCAGGATTTTTATGCTTCGCTGATAAATTTTATCCGTCAAATGTGTTTTATTCTTAACCTAATTTTTATACTTTTATCCGCCATTTTGCAAGGCTTTAGGAATCACAATAAACCAAAACAGCCAGTGACGCCTGCTGTAACACTTGCAGAACAAAAATGGACCTACAGGATATTTTGAAAATTAAAAATGATGATATGAACCCAGCCATGACACTAATCCCTGAAATACCAATGCATGATTATAATAGCAGTAAACCCGGCTGTGATGGGAAGCTGATTCATGGCAGGCTCCTCCGCGAGACGTATGACCAATGAAATTAAAATTATAACCATATGAAAGTTTATCAGACCAAAGACATCCGAAACATCGCACTTATCGGTAGTGCCAAGTCGGGAAAGACAACCTTCACGGAATCCATGCTATTTCATGGCAACATCATTCACCGTAAAGGAAACGTAGAGGCAAAGAACACTGCATCCGATTACAGGCCCATCGAACTTGATAAGGGTAACAGTGTGATCTCCACCGTTCTTCATACCACATTTGATAATACTAAGATTAACATCCTGGATACCCCGGGTTCATCCGATTATATCGGCGAACTGGTAACCTCTCTCTATGCTGCAGATACCGCTGTGATGGCGGTAAACGGTGCCAATGGCGTGGAAGTAGGTAACGAGATCGGATGGCGCTACGCCAGCCAGAAACAAATACCAACCATGTTCCTGGCTAATTTCATGGATAATGAGAATGTGAAATTTGAAGAACTCATTCAGCAGCTAAAAACATTTTTTGGCGACAAGGTAATTGCAGCCCAGTATCCGGTAAATCCCGGCCCTGACTTTAATGCTGTTATTGACCTGGTGTTGAACAAGATGCTAAAGTTTGATGAAAATGGCAAGTTTGAAGTGCTTGACATTCCGGAAGAAGAAAAAGATCGTGCTGAAGAAATGCAGCTTAATCTGATTGAGGCTGCCGCGGAAGGGTCAGAGGAACTGATGGAAAAATATTTCGAAACCGAAACCCTCACACTTGATGAAATGCGCCAGGGCCTTAACCTTGGACTGCGCAGCCGTGCAGTATTCCCTGTGTTTATTGCATCAGCAAAAAAAGATGTAGGTGTTACTCGTGTTATGGAATTTATCAAAACTTCCACACCTTCACCTGATCAGGCAACACCTGTTAAAACAAAATCAGGAGATGAGCTCAGCTACAATGTCGATGATCCTTTTACTGCCCAAATTTTCAAAACCTCCATTGAATCACACCTGGGCGAAGTAGCTTTCATGAAGATCTATTCAGGTAAAATCCAGGAAGGGAAAGATGTTATCAATGGTAAAAGCGGCAATAAAGAAAGACTGACGCAGCTGTATGTAATGGCAGGCAAAAACCGTGAAAAGGTTGAAGAAGCAGTTGCCGGCGATATCATCGCCACTATAAAGCTAAAAGAGTCCAAAATCAATATTACACTTAACGATGCTGAGATAAGTGATCGTGAAGTGGAGCCTATCCAGTTCCCTAATCCTCTTTACACCACAGCAATCAAATCTTCCAACAGTTCGGATGATGAAAAAATGGGTACTTTTCTGCAGGATATCGTAAGCATGGATCCATCTCTGACCCTGGAATATTCCAAGGAGCTGCGTCAGATCATCCTGAGAGGAATGGGCGAACAACACCTCAATAATGTAAAATGGGTTTTCAAAAACGTTCATAAGATTGATGTTGACCTTTACACGGCCAAAATCCCTTACCGCGAAACTATCACGAAAAGTGCCAAGGCAAGCTACAGGCACAAGAAGCAATCCGGTGGTGCCGGGCAGTTTGGAGAGGTATATATCATGATCGAGCCTTATTACGAAGGTAAAGAGCCACAAAAAGAATTCCCGATCCGCCAAAGCGAAGAACATGAGCTGAAATGGGGAGGAAAACTGATATACAATAGCTGTATAGTTGGTGGTGCCATTGATGCGAAATTCATGCCTGCGATTTTGAAAGGGATCATGGAAAAAATAGAGATCGGTCCACTAACAGGATCTTATGCCCGCGACATCGTGGTGAATGTATATGACGGAAAAATGCACCCGGTTGATTCCAACGAGGTTTCCTTTAAGATCGCCGGTCGTATGTCATTCAGTGAGGCCTTTAAAAACGCAGGACCTAAAATCCTTGAACCTATTTATGACATGGTAGTTATCGTTCCGGAAGAGAAAATGGGTGATGTAATGACTGACCTGCAGGGTCGTCGTGCTATCATCATGGGAATGGAAGGTGAAGGTATATATCAGCGCATAAAAGCAAAAGTGCCGTTGGCAGAAGTTGCAAAATATTCCACTGCCCTGAACTCAATCACAAGTGGACGTGCTTTCTACACACTTGACTACGCGGAATATTCACCGGTTCCGGGTGACGTGCAGGAAAAACTGCTGAAAGAATACGAGGAAAGCTTAAAAGAAGAAGAGTAAGTAAATTAATTGATTCTCATAAGAAAAGGGGCTCCTGGAGCCCCTTTTTCTTTTCATGGGTAATAGTGCTTTTTCCGAAGTCTAGTAATTTGGAACAGGTAGCACTGTTATCTTATGACACATACAGGCAGGTTTTTGTTGTCTGTAATCTTGCTTTTTTTTATAGAAATAAAAGAAGTTATACCAAAAAAATGAGCAGAGGTTACAGCTGATGACAAAAATATGCACCATCACACCTCATAAAACATACTATCTGTCTTATATGAAAATTATTACTACCTTTGTTTCAGCGCCGGGAAAAACCCTGTGATTGAACCCACTCCGATTCATCTCACGCAAATCGCGGAAAAACCCGGTTTTAAGCTTTTAACTAATTTATACTTTGGGGAGAGGAAAATTTAAACTCATTTAACCCTCAAAAGAACCCTGCTATGAAAAAACTATTACTCCCCGCTGCCGCGGTGCTTCCGGTTTTACTCCTGTTATTCTCAACTGCATGTAAGAAAGATGATGCTAATGGATCCTCCAATAATCCGCCGATTGTAAAGTTCCTGCACCTGGATACTGTTTATGGAGGTAGCTTCCAGATGGGATGTACTTTTGACACTTCGTTTTGTTTAAACAATGAAACTCCGGTACACTCAGTTACAGTAAGCACTTTTCTGATAAGCAGATATGAGATAACAAATCACCAGTATGCCGGTTTTTTAAATGACATAAAAGCGGATCCTGACGGGAGCGTTAACGGCACAACGTATATTAACCTGAATCATCACCATTGCCAGATAGAGTACAGTGGAGGGGAGTTTGTCCCTATGCAGGGTATGGAAAATTATCCGGTAATGCTGGTTGCCTGGCATGGAGCTGATGCCTTTTGCCGGCATAATAATGGCCGCCTTCCCACTGAAGCAGAATGGGAATTTGCTGCCAGGGGCGGAAAGCTTGCCTTACCTACCACATTTTCCGGTAGCAATAGTATCGACAGTGTGGCCTGGTATGATTATAACAGCCACAACCCCAAAAATCATATGGTTGGTGAAAAAGGCACGCACGCGGTGGGAACGAAAGCACCAAATGAACTTGGTATTTATGATATGACGGGTAATGTAATAGAGTGGTGCAACGATTGGTATTCTGATAGTTATTACCATATGAGCCCTTCAGTTAATCCCACCGGCCCCGATAGCAGCCACAAACGTGTAGTTCGGGGCGGCAGCTATACTACCTGGGTAGGTTTAAGCCATCTGTCATTCCGTACCGGATATATCCCATCCACCACCTATAGTCATGTTGGATTCAGGATGGTTAAAGAGGGTAACTAAAATAATCGGCTTTTGTAAAAAAGGAAAAGCCGGCAGTTTCAAACTTGCCGGCTTTTTATCTGGTTTTGATGGTGGTACCACCCGGAATCGAACCAGGGACACACGGATTTTCAGTCCGTTGCTCTACCTACTGAGCTATGGTACCCTTCAAACGTGGCGCAAAGATACAACAGTTTTTCTAATCACAAAACTCTTTCATGAAAAAAGTTTTGGTAAGGCAAATTTCCCTTACCTTTGCACTTTTATCACAACTATTTATGAATCTTGCAGTTGACATAGGTAACTCCCTTTCAAAATTAGCCGTTTTTAGCGAGCATAAACAAATAGTAAGGTTACTGATTACCCATTCCCCCCAAAGCCACCACTTTAAGCTGATTACTGAATCTTTTAAGATAGATAATTGCATCATTTCATCAGTTAGGGATGATAACACCAGATTTGAAAAATTTTTATCCCCGGACACCGGCTTACTTCACATGAATTCATCAACACCGCTTCCTTTTCAAAACTTTTACAAAACACCTTCCACCCTTGGCAATGACCGAAAGGCTTTGGTTGCAGGTGCAACCTCCATATACCCCAATAGCACCATACTGATTATCAGCTGCGGAACTGCCATAACCTATGATTATATCGACAATTCAGGCAGATACCACGGAGGTGCAATTTCACCCGGAATGCAAATGAGGTTTAAATCATTGAATACTTTTACCGGTAAATTGCCGTTAGTCAATGGCGGCGATTTTTCTGGGTTCACCGGAGCAACTACGGCACAGTCGATTGCCGCCGGAGTGGTGGAAGGCATTACCGGAGAGATACAGCATTTTATCTCACTTTACAGGAATAAAGCCAGCGGGTTAAAGATTATTTTAACCGGTGGTGATGCAAAATACTTTGATAAAATGCTAAAAAATAAGATCTTTGCACTTCCAAATTTGGCTTTAACAGGATTGAATGAAATAATGGAGTTTAATGCATAGACAAAAAAAAATTATCGTACTGGCTGCAATGGTAGCAATATGCTGCCTCACCAGCCTAAACCTCAGGGCACAGACAAGAATTTCATCTCCTTATTCGCGTTATGGTATTGGCTCTCTTAATCAGTCAACCAATGCCCGCACCCTTGGAATGGGAAGTGTTAGCCAGGCAATATCAAGTAATCTGGATATAAACTACAACAACCCTGCTTCCTACACCTATTTTGATAACCAGTCGTTCGTATTTAACGGGGGTATCCGCTCGCGGCAAACTGAACTGGAGACATCAACACAAACAGGAACTGCCAGCTACACCTCGCTGGGCTACCTGCAGTTTGGAGCACCCCTTACCCGCTGGATGGGACTTTCCTTTGGCTTAATTCCCTTTAGTAATGTGGGCTATGACATCTCACAGGAATATTTGCTTCAGGATATTGGAAAAGTTTTATACGAATACCAGGGTACAGGAGGTATCAACCAGTTTTACATCGGAACTGGAGTTTCAATCACACCTAAGCTTTCTGTGGGTATTAACGCAACGTATTTCTTCGGTGGCCTGGACTTTATGCGCTCCAGCCTGTTTCCTGACTCAGCCACATACCTTGACACCAGGATTACCGACCACCAGAGCCCTGGCGATATCGGCTTAAACTATGGTGTTTTATACAGAACCAATATCGGTAAATCAAACTACTTAAAGCTGGGTGCCACTTTTAGCAACAAAACAAATATTAAAACCCACCGTGATTACCTCGTGGAAAGCATCAAAAAATCTTCTGAAGAAGTGATTACCATTGTTGATACAGTAGCTTTTGACGAAGGTGTAACCGGCGATATTGTGCTTCCTGCACGCATTGGAGCCGGTTTTGTGTATGGCAAAAAAGGAATATGGGAGCTGGCTGGTGATTTTACATGGGAAAACTGGGCGGAATATGAGGCTTTTGAGCAAAAAGATTCTCTCCAGAACTCATTCACTGCTGCACTGGGATACGAAGTAAGCCCGCAAAGCACAACCGTATCCCCCTATTGGAAAAAAGTAAAATACAGACTGGGTGCCAGGTACCACAAGTCGTACCTGGAGCTGCGCGGAACCCAGCTAAACCAATATGGCATAAGTTTTGGACTTGGTTTGCCGATTCCGAAGTCAGCTTCCACAATTGACCTGGGAGTGGAATTCGGCCAACTGGGAACCACAGATAACAATCTTATAAAAGAAAACTATATTAAAATGTCATTGGGATTGTCAATATTTGAAAGATGGTTCATCAAACGAAAATATGATTAAAAAATTAAACAGGAAAAACAATGAAAGCAAACTATCTGAAATTATTACTGGCTGTTTTTGCGCTTGGTTTTATCTCATTACCAGGATTCGCACAAGATGAGGCCGGTAAAGCAGACACAATCATAGTGAGTAAACCTGACCTTGAACGCTGGGGAGATGACAGTGCTACCTGCGTGAGAAATTATTCGCTCTACCGCGAATATTTCAAGAACTACAGCAAAAGTAAGGAAACAGGAAAGCTGGATGAAGCAAAGGAATATATGAAAAGTGCTGTGAAGCCATGGAGATATGTATTTAAAAACTGTCCTGTAGCGAGCCAGAATGTTTACCGTGATGGAGCTGAGATCATAGAATATCTTTATAATAATGTAGATGATGAAAAAAAATCGGCCTATTCTGATACCCTGATGATGGTGTATGACCAAAGGCTGGATATGTATGGCTGGAAAGAAGGAATTGGTTATATCCTTGGAAGAAAAGCTGTTGATCATATGAAATTCAAACCTATGGAAAGGGAAAAGAATTACGAAATTTTTGAGAAAGCATATGAGTACAGTGAAATTGGCGACTACGACCCGGCAGTACTTTTTTATCATGTGGTATCATCCATTAATTTGTTTAAAGCCGGTAAAGCAGAAAAGGACATGGTTATAGATACTTATCTGAAAGTATCCTCAGTGTATGAGAAGAGCATTGAGCAAAAAGTAGATAATTACAAGTCATTCAAGAGTCTTAACCCGCGTATTGAAAAGCTGGTAGAGCCATTCCTTGATTGTCCGGCTTTGATCTCCATGTTTGAAAAGAAGTTGCAAGAAAATCCGGATGATGTTAAGCTTCTGAAGAAAGCTTCATCAATGCTCAATAACAAGGGCTGTACTGAAAGCGATCTGTATTTTACTGCTACCAAACGTCTGCATAAAGTAGAACCGAATGCAGAGTCGGCTTACCTGATGGGAAAAATGGCCGTGAAACGCGAGATGTATGATGAAGCTGCAAAATATCTTGAAGAGGCTGCTACCACACTGGAAGACACCAGCAAAGCTAATGACGCTTTTATCCTTCTGGGTAATGTAAACAGCATCAGAGGCCGATATTCTGAAGCACGCGCGAATGCCTACAGTGCTTTAAAATACGATCCGAACGATGGACGCGCTTATTTGCTTATTGGTGATCTTTACGCCAACAGCGCGGGAAGATGTAAAGGTGACAACGAAGTGGCCAGCAAATCCATCTATTGGGCTGCTGTTGATAAGTATCAGAAAGCAAAAAATGTAGATTCTGATGTGGCTGAACAGGCACAGGCGAAGATCAATAAATTCGCAAACTATTTCCCATCACAGGAGTCTATCTTTTTCAACAACCTTACTGAAGGTAGTTCCTATCAGGTAGGTTGCTGGATAAACGAAACCACTACTGTTAGAGCAAGATAAAGCCATGAGGCGTTTTATGAACATATTTATGAGCATCAGCATGATTATCATGTTGATGCTCTTTTTTTCCTGTTCCAATGATATGGAAACGGTTTCTTCCATTTCAGAAGAGCAAGAGCTTCCCATTGACGTGGCCAAAAATGTTCATATTACGTACTCCGATTCCGGCAAGGTGAAAATGCGGCTGAGCAGTAAAATAATGGAAACCTTTGGTGGGGATAAACCATACGTGGAAATGCCCGATGGCTTACGCGTGAGATTTTACACCACCCAGGGACTTATAAAATCAACCCTTACTGCTAATTATGCTGTGAGCTATGAAAAGACAAAGATAATGGAAGCCAGGCATGATGTGGAAGTGGTCAATTCAAAAGGTGAACAGCTTAATACCGAACATCTTGTATGGAACCAGCGTAAAAAAAAGATCTTTTCTGATGTTTTCGTGAAGATTACCACTGAAGACAAAATATTGCTGGGTGAAGGTCTTGAGGCAGACGAAACTATGGATAACTGGACCATCAGAAAACCAAAAGGTACCATCTATCTTGATGAAGAGTTTGGCTCTGATAAATCTGAAAACGATACCCTTCAGAAAAACTAATTTGTTAACTTTGAAAGAAAAACAGCACCCTTAAATGGATATAAACTGGCTTATAATCATTATAACCATTTTGTTTTCGGCTTTTTTCTCCGGAATTGAAATTGCGTTTGTAAGTTCCAATAAACTGCTTGTGGAACTGGATAAGCGCAAGGACAAGATCAGCGGAAAGATCTTATCCTCTTTTGTGAAATCTCCATCCAGCTTTATTTCTGCACTTTTGCTGGGAAATAACATATCACTTGTGATGTATGGCATTGCAGCAGCTAAAATACTTGAGCCATGGCTGCAATATGAGTTTCCCGAGCTCTCCCATAATAATTCACTACTGCTCATTATCCAAACCGTGATAGCTACGCTTGCAATACTGATAACTGCTGAATTCCTGCCCAAAGTTGTATTCCGCATCTATTCAAATCGCATACTTAGCACTTTTTCTGTTCCTTTAAAAATCATATACATTATCTTTTATCCGGTGAACATGTTTTTCTATGGCCTTTCAAAAATAATCCTGAAAAATATATTCAAGGTGAAATTTGATGAAGACACCTACCCCCTTTCACCCGTTGACCTGGATAATTATGTGAAGGAATACACAGATGAAAAGAAAGAAGAAGAAAGCATGTTGGATCCTGAAATTCAAATGCTGCACAATGCCATAGACTTCAAAAACATCCGCATCCGTGAATGCATGATCCCCAGACCGGAAATTATCGCATTGGAAGAGAATGATGATATTGATGAGCTTAAAAAAGCCCATCTGAAGAGCGGGCATTCAAAAATTATCATCTTCCGCGAAAGCATTGATAATATTATTGGTTACACACATGCTTATGATATGTTCAGTAGCCCTGGCAGCATCAGGGAAATTCTTAAGCCAATCCTTTATGTACCTGAAACCATGCTGGCGAACCAGCTGCTATCAAGGCTTATCAAAGAACATAAAACCATAGCCGTTGTGGTGGATGAATTTGGCGGGACATCCGGAATACTCACATTGGAAGATGTGATAGAAGAGATCTTTGGTGAAATCAAAGATGAATTTGACATGGACGAGCTGATTGAAAAAAAGATCGGCGATAATGAATTTATATTTTCCGGCCGCCTGGAGATAGATCTGCTTAATGAAAAGTATTATTTCGACCTTCCTGATAATGAAGACTATGAAACGCTTGCAGGCTATATCCTCCATTATCATGAGAACATCCCGGAAACCGGAACGGAAATACTCATCGGGAAGTACCGCTTTACTATTCTTAAGGCCAGCGAAACTCGCATTGATCAGGTACGAATGGAAGTAAGCGATTCCGAATAATCAGAAAAGCCAGTTCAGGCCAATATACAGTCCGCTATTACCATCTCTTTCATCCAGTGCCAGTCCATAATCCACGGCAAGGATGAAATTCTCATTCATGGCAGCATGAAATCCTGCACCCACACTACTGTGAAAAGTTTCTTTATCACCGGTAAGAAATCTGCTGGAAGAGGCAGGCCCGGCAGGACGGAAATCTGTAACTCTGCCTGTATCAAAAAATGCGCTTAGTGCAAGATAGAAATTTTGCTTTGCCAGATTGAAACGGGTAAACATCCAGCGGGTTTCAAAGTTGCCAAAAACATAATCCTCACCCAGGAGCCGTTGCCTTAAAATACCTCGAAGGGTTTTTGCTCCACCCAGGGCTTCATTGGACACGTTTGGACTGAAAGACATGATCATATACGGCTCCATGTAGAAAGGTGCTCTTCCGCTAATGGTCCCCTGATAGCTTAAACGATAAGCAAAAGATAATTTCTTTGGAACAATTGTGAAATACTGCCTGTGGGTTGCAGCCATTTTCGTGTAGGGATTTTCAGTATTACCAAGGAAAGAGGGCGCGGTAAAAAACAGCAGTTCAGTAAACATACCGCTCATCGGATTGGGTCGATTATCCCGTGTATCATAAATAAGTCCGGTTTTCAGAAAGAAAACATTGCCTCCATCACTTTCTTCTTCTGATATCCAATCATTCTCTTTATAGATCGAAAATAAAGACATGGTATCCGGAAGCTTATTTTCCGGTTCAAGGTCTTCATTCAGGTTGTCAATGTCAACTTCTCCGATATTGACATTGTAGAAGCCACCGCCTGCCAGCCAGTTCAGGTTACCTGTTATGGGTCCCTGGAAGTCGAGCAATGTTCTCACAATTTTTCTTTCCAGGCGATAAAACATTCGGGAAATATATTGCGGATCATCCTGGTCTTCAAAGTCAGGATTATACCAGGTTTTATATCCGTTAAACCCATAAAATGGAAGGGCTTTTTCAGTAAGCAGGCTAACATCCGCAGTCACCCTTATATCTTTACCTTTAAACAGATTACCGGAATCATAAAAAAACTGGTTTATCCCGCTTCCCTTTGTTGTTCTGGAAACCTCAAAGTAAAAGCTGTGCTCATATTCAGGATATTTGCTACCATCGCCGTAATGGTAGATGTTTGTTAGCCCTCCGTATTTTAATCCCAGATCGGAATCATAGCTGATAACCGGTAACAGGCCGATATTCCAGCCCTTTTTCACATTGGATGTATCCGGGTCGGCTGAGGCCGTAATAACACCGCAGATAGCCACGGCAAGGATGATTAGTTTTTTCATGATAATTTCCTTTTGATGATTTGGTGAGCGATAATTAAAGCCAGGGCAGAAACCACGATGGAAGCCACTGCAGCCTCAATCACCAGCAGCCCGGCAGCTGCTACCGCGAGTATATAGATCACGCCACTCAAAAAGCTAATTTTCATGGCCAGCGAACTTATTTTCCAATGGAAGGAGGCTATAATGCCAGGGACTATGGTAAAACCCAAACCGGTGATAAATTTCAAAACTTCAATTATATCCCTGAAAAACCAGGCCAAAACGAACCCTCCTATGGCAAACAGCAGAATAAACAGCCTGGTATGCCGCATCAGCCGGAGCGAAGTTTTTTCCTTGCGTGAGAAATGGCCGAAATAATCTTCAGCTATGCTGGATGCTAAAACAAAAATAATGGTATCTGCGGAGCTCATTATGGCTGCAAATATCAGCACCAGTCCTGCCCCCAGCATGGTTTCAGGGAGCATACCGGACAGGCCGAATGCTATGGCCTGGTTTGCATCCAGATCAGGATTGCCGTGCCGGGCAGCCAGCCCTATGAAAGTAAGTGCAAAACCTGTAATCATCACCAGAATAATGGAACCGATAAAGCCCCGCTTTACAACTGTAGTATTTTTAGCTGCATAAACCCGCTGCCAGTATTCTGACGACTGGAAAATGATGAAAATTCCGAAGAAAACAAACGAAAGGGCATCCAGCACCTTCATTTCCGACTTTTCATAAAGGTTCACGGCCCTGCTGCCTCCATCGTGCATCAGAATATAAACCACTAACACAAAAAGAATGATAAGAACCAGGTACTGAAACATATCGGTTTTTATCACACTCTTGAATCCTCCCGCCATCAGGTAAATGGTAATAATCACGCTCGAAAAGATCAGAGCCGTTTCATAGCTCCAGCCACTAATAATATGCAGGATACTACTGCCGGCTATAAACTGGTTCAGCAACATGCCGAAATAAACCACAAATAATATCAAAGCTGAAATCAGACCGGTACTTTTATCATAGTTATAGTAAAACCAGTCGGACAATGTATAGAATTTCTTTTCTCCGCTGATTTTTCTTAGGCGCAAAGCATAAGGGATAAAAACCAGGAAGCCGATGGCCGTGCCAACAAAAATCATCAGGGCCGCCATCCCAAACTTATAAACGAAAGCCGTATAGGCGACAATGGCAGCTCCACCCACATAGCTGGCCACTACGGAAGACATAAATCCATACAGACTCATCTTCCGTCCTGCTATCAGGTAGTCTTCTTCTTTCTGCTTGCGCGAACTCCACAAGCCTATACCCACGCATATCAAGGCGTAGGTGATCAGCATTATCAGGTCGGCTGTAGCCAGATTTCCCATAGTGTTCTTTATCCGGGACCAAAATACACATTTCCGGTGAAATTTTTTCCGATAAACTGCACCTGTGGGTACTCCCTTTGCCCTCTTTATTTATCAATATGCCTTATCTTTGACCTTTTAAAAAATGTTGATTTATGAAGTTTATCTGTCCTGAAATTTCCGAAAGTGAGATCAGTCAAAAGCTGGAAAACTATTTAAGCCACCAAAGCCCGTTTAGCAGCAGGCAGGAGACCTCCAAATTTATTCTGAACTGCATAGACCATACCAGTCTTGAGGGCACTGACAACGACAGCCGCATACATAAGCTATGTGAGCAGGCGCTCGATATCCGCCAAAAAACTGATGATCACTCCACTGTAGCCTCCGTGTGTGTTTATCCGGTATTTGCAGAAACTGCAAACCGCTGCCTGCGGAATACCGGCATCGGAGTGGCCTGTGTGGCCGGTGCATTCCCCTCAGGACAAAGCCCCCTGCACCTGCGTGTGGCTGAGGCTGTTCATGCTGTGGAAGCAGGTGCCACAGAGATCGACATGGTTATTTCCAGAGGGAGAATGCTGG
This sequence comes from Bacteroidales bacterium, assembly GCA_041641835.1. Taxonomy (GTDB): domain Bacteria; phylum Bacteroidota; class Bacteroidia; order Bacteroidales; family PWNQ01; genus PWNQ01. The sequence continues at coordinate 6,010 of JBEPXQ010000002.1, read as the reverse complement.
AAGGTGATTATAGCTATGTATTTCATGAAATCCGTGAAACAAAAAAAGGAATCGGGAAAACACACCTGAAAGTTATCCTGGAAACCGGCGAGCTTACTGATCTAAACATCATCAGGAAAGCTACTGAAATTGCCATACAGGCTGGAGCTGATTTCGTGAAAACCTCCACCGGAAAAATAAAGCCGGCAGCAACCCCGGAGGCGTTTCTGGCAATGTGTGATGTTATCAAAACCTATTATCAGGAAAAAAATATTAAAACAGGAATAAAGGCCGCAGGTGGTATTTCTGATATGGAAACTGCTGAAAAATATCTGAAAATCCTTAAAGGACATCTGGGTGAGGAGTGGCTGAATAAAGGCCTGTTTCGTATTGGCGCAAGCCGGCTGACAATGAATATTCTTTAACCTGCAACATATCTTATTTCATTCTGTTTCTATAAAATATGAAGCCGGATAAAGCGTTTATCTCATAAATGCATTGAAATAATGAACAAACCTATCATTTACGGACTGCTTACAACTTTAGCAGCATTTTTCTTTACTGCTTGTGTGGAGGAAAATGAATACCCTGATGAGCCTCATATCGAATATGAAAGCTTCAGTACTACTGCCAACGACTCTGTTGGGATCATTAAGCTGAGCTTTACTGATGGTAATGGAGATATTGGACTGGCCAAATCAGATACCACCAGCCCTTACACCGGGAAATATTTCTATAATTTTTTCCTTTATGTGTTTGAAAAGAAAAACGGGCAGTATGATTCTGTGCAAACAAGTATTCCTTTTCATGGCCGCATCCCAATATTGGATGATGTAACAGTGGGGGAAAGCATCGAGGGTGATATTGAAATGGAAATCGACATTTATACTATGGATATTTTTATCCCGGGTGATACCCTGGTATTTGATATCTTTATTGTTGACCGGGCATTAAATCAAAGCAATACTATTCGTACGGATCCTATTATCCTGAATAATTTTTAACGGGCCAGCTGTTGGTATCTTCTGGCTTTCATTCAATTTTCTTTAGGTATTTGTCATTATTTTTGAGAGGTAAAAAAGCACAGTTTAATTCATGAACAAATCACACGTTTTTTCCGGTAGAAAATATGTGATACTTTCTATCATTGTGGTGATCTCCGCAATTTTCCTGATCCGTCTGGCCTGGCTTCAGCTTTTCGATGACAGCTACAAAGCCTCGGCCAGCAACAATTCGCGAAGGGATGTGACCATCTACCCTGCTCGCGGAAACATCTATGATCGCAACGGGGAATTGCTGGTTTACAATGAAGCTGTGTATGACCTGATGGTTATTCCGCGCCAGACCAGGCTTAAGGACACGGCAGCGTTTTGCCAGCTCATCGGCATCTCCATGGAAAATTTCAGGATAAAAATCAACAAGGCCTGGAATTATTCACCAGTAAAACAGTCCATTTTTGAGAAGCAGATCAGCAAGAATACTGCAGGATACATACAGGAGCAGCTTTACCGCTACCCGGGCTTTTATATGCGCCCCAGAAAACTGCGCAGCTACCCCAATCCCATAGCCGCTCATGTGCTGGGATATATTGGTGAGGTAAATCGCAGTGATATTGAATCAGATAAGTATTATATATCCGGCGATTATATAGGCAAAAGCGGATTGGAGCGCAAATATGAAAACGAGCTACGCGGTGTTAAAGGTGTGCAGAAGTTGCTGGTGGATGTCCATAATGTGGAGATGGGCAGCTATATGGGCGGGCGTTTTGATTCGTCAGCAATTGCGGGCAGGGATCTTGTAAGTACACTGGATGCTGTGCTGCAGGAGTACGGCGAAAAGCTGATGAGAAATAAAATCGGGAGCATAGTAGCCATAGAGCCATCAACAGGCGAAATACTGGCCCTGGTAAGTTCTCCGGCCTATGACCCCAATCTTTTGGTGGGCAGGATAAGGACAAAAAATTATCTGAGATTACAGGAAGATTCACTGAAGCCTCTCTTTAACCGTGCGTTGATGGCAGCTTACCCGCCGGGTTCAATTTTCAAAATAGTACAGGCACTCGTGGGCATGGATATTGGAGTTATTGATTCCACCACAGGCTTCAGCTGTAATAAAGGCCTGGTTGGCTGTCATAACCACCCCCCCGCCACCACTGTGAAGAAGGGAATTCAGTATTCCTGCAATCCATATTTTTATCATGTATTCAAAAGAATAATTCAACAGGGAAAAACCAATAGTATTTTTACCGATAGCAGACTTGGATTGCGTCAATGGAGACGTGACGTAATGAAATTCGGTCTGGGAAAATCCATCGGCCTTGACCTGCAGAATGTAAAATCAGGCTATGTGCCCTCAGTAGAGTTTTACGATCGTTGGTACGGAAAACAGCGTTGGGCCTTCAGCACAATTTATTCGCTGAGTATCGGTCAGGGAGAAGTGGAGGTTATTCCACTTCAGATGGCTAACCTGGCTGCTATTTTTGCCAACCGCGGTTATTATATCGAACCACACCTGGTGAAAATGATCGGAGGAGAGCCTTTGAGCAATGAGGACCTGGAGCCAAAAGAAACAGGAATAGATGAGGGTTATTTTGAACTGGTAGCTGAAGCCATGCGCGCGGTGGTGGAAGAACCAGGGGGCACAGCACGGCGTGCACGAATTGATGGAATAACTGTATGCGGTAAAACAGGAACAGCTGAGAACCCTCATGGTGAGGATCACTCCGTTTTTATTGCTTTTGCCCCTAAGGATAATCCTGAAATAGCCATTTCAGTGTATGTGGAAAACTCCGGATTCGGTGGCACATGGGCAGCTCCCATTGCCAGCCTGATGATAGAAAAATACATGACTGACACTATCCAAAGACCGCTGGTGGAAAAAAGAATTCTGGACGCTAAATTTTTTGAATATGCCACTGATATCCAATAAACCAAGAAAACAAAACAAGGCAGACCGGATTCTGCTATTGCTTTACCTGGCTCTGGTTTTTATTGGTTGGATAAGTATTTATTCAGCAGTTTATGATCCTGCCCACGGAAGCATCGTTGATCTAAGCCAGCGATATGGCAAACAGCTTATCTGGATAATTACTGCTCTCATACTTGCGCTGGTGGTCCTGATACTTGATCCGAAGTTTTTCTCCACCTTTGCCTATCCCATTTATGGATTTACCATGCTGCTGTTGGTGGCTGTTTTGCTGGTGGGGCAGGAAGTAGCCGGATCGCGGTCGTGGTTCGAGCTGGGAAGCATCAGGATACAACCCACCGAATTTGCAAAATTTGCTACTGCGCTGGCAATTGCTCGCTACCTAAGCACCTATAATACCGATATGGATCAGCTTAAAACCAAGATCAGGTTGATGCTGATAATACTAATTCCTGCCGGCCTTATCCTACTGCAAAATGATACAGGATCTGCCATTGTTTACCTGTCCTTTCTTATTGTTTTCTATCGTGAAGGCTTCTCAGGCAACATCTTTATTCTTGGGGTTGTTCTCATCGTATTGTTTTTAGCCACCCTGATATTTGAGCAGCTTTATGTTATGATAGCCCTGGCTGTGATAGCAGCTGTTGTGATTGTTTTTGCCCGAAAAACATTCCGCCACATCGCAATGATAACAGCTGTGCTTGTCCTTAGCCTGGGACTGGTTTACAGTGTTAGCTATATTTTTGAAAATGTACTGGAACCGCATCAGCAAACCAGGATCAATGTATTGCTTGGCAAGGAAAGCGACCCACAGGGAGCGGAGTATAACGTCAACCAGAGTAAAATAGCCATTGGCTCAGGAGGTTTTGCCGGTAAAGGATTCCTTGAGGGCACCCAGACAAAATTCAACTTTGTCCCGGAACAAAGTACTGATTTTATCTTCTGTACAATTGGGGAAGAATGGGGCTATCTTGGCAGTATTTTTCTGATCGCGCTATATGCACTTCTGCTATTCAGGATTATTAAACTTGCCGAAAGGCAGCGTTCTGATTTCAGCAGGATCTATGGTTATGGTGTTGCCTCCGTGCTGTTTTTTCATTTCCTGGTTAACATCGGTATGACTATCGGGTTAATGCCGGTTATCGGTATTCCCCTGCCTTTTATCAGCTATGGCGGCTCCTCGCTTTGGGGCTTTACCATTTTGCTATTCATATTCATTAAAATGGATACCCATCACCAGGAATTGTTCTAAGGAATGAATAAATTCCTACCCCTCTCATTAGTCAGATCTCAATTCAAGTTCAACCTGGAAATTCAAAAGCTGATTTTAGTCCATTCTTGCAAGGACCCGGTTCTTGTTTCCTTCTTGTTTTGTTCTTGTTTCCTTCTAAGTTGATCAGAAGAAACCAGGAAGGAAACAGGAATAAAGAACAACGGATTAATTCTGATCCATAATTAAGCCAAGGGGTGTTCATTTTCGTTCATCAGAAAAAACCAATACAAATTCTGCCAGGTAAGATTAACCTCCACGCATTCTCATCTTCGGCAGACAAAAAAAAAGCTGCCGGAAGGTCCGGCAGCTTGATATTATAAAAAGCTATACTTTATTAATAGTAAAGTATTCTGTTATCTTCAATATCACTAACATCTTTAAGGGCTTCAAATACCTGTCCCATTCCATTACGTCCGGTAACCAACATATTAAAGCGATTTTGCTTTTGCTGCCTGATGCGGGCATAGTTGTCGGTTTGGGGAGCGGGCATATAATTCAGCACCTTGTAGGCATACACTCCCATATTCCCCTGCACAGGACCCATAACTTTTCCTTCGGGTGAGTTCATTACATGACCAATCAGTTTAGGTTCCGGCCCGAAAGCAGGAATACTGTATGTTGAGAAAGACAATTCAGGTATGGTATCAATCTGGACATTAAGATCACGTGCCAGTTTCATCAGATCAACATCACCATTCATATGCTTGCTGAAGCGTTCTTTTATAACACGCGCCCTTACTTCCGTGGCCACCATGCCCTTAATGCTTTCTCTTACATCATCAAGCTCAGGAACACCGGCATCGGTGCGCTCTTCCAGCATCACAACAACATAGGCATCTTCCACATCAAAGGCTTTTGATACCGAACCAACTTCAGTTTTTTCATCAAATGCCCATTGAACTACATCACGGGCAGATCCCAGGCCGGGAATATTGTTTTCCATCGGTTGTATGGTTCTTTCACGAGGTTCCATTTGCTGTTGCCTGACAGCTTCCTCATAGGCTTCCTGAGAACGGTAGCTTCCGGCAAACTGGCTGGCCTGTACATACACGCTATCATAAGTTTCAGCTGTGGGTTCAATAAGAATATTGATTCTGGCTACACGGATCTTTTTAACCGGGTCTTTTTTGCCGGTAACTTTCACAATATGATATCCAAACTGTGACTCTACTATAAAAACTTCACCTTCATCATGCTTAATTACAGCCTCGTTAAAAGCCGGAACCATCGCCTGGTCTTTAAACCAGTCCAGGTCACCCTGATTTTGAGCAGCAACTTCATCCTCTGATACAGTAGAGGCAATCTGCTCAAATTGTGCTGGATTATTTTGTACTACATTAAGCAAACTGTCAGCCATGTCCCTGGCTTCAGCAGGTGTACGGGTAGCATTTCCCGGGCGAAAAGCCTGACGGTGTTTTATAAGAATGTGGCTGGCTCTCATGGAATCAGGACGATAAGCGATATCCATCAAACGCGCGGTATGAAATCCACCGTCTTTCTGATAAACCGGTACTACATATCCTTCTTCTGCATTAAAAAGTGTGGTATCGATTACCGGTGGCAGCTCACCTTTCATATAGTAAGTACTGTCATATCTGTTCTCACCACCCGCAGAATTTACAATGTAACCTACATTTTCTTTAGCAGCAGTTTTCAGCTCACTGTTAAATTCCATTGCTTCTTCTCTGGCTTTTTGGTAATCCTCACGTGAAGGTGTTACATTAAAAGTGAGGTAGGAAATTTTTGCGGTTGGTTCATCCACTTCAAATTCTTTCTTATGTTCCTCGTAGTATGTTTCATAATCAGCATCAGTAACAGCTATGGCTGAATCAG
>JBEPXQ010000001.1:0-39384 GCA_041641835.1 Bacteroidales bacterium | reverse complement strand
CTCACTGTCATTTTTATGGGTTTCTTCGTGTTTAAAGTGCCTCTGGAAGGCAGTCTGCTCCTGCTATTGGGGGAAAGCCTGCTTTACATTTTCATGGCTCTGAGCCTGGGTATATTCATTTCTACCAGGTCCAACAGCCAACAGGTAGCCATGTTTATTTCCATGTTTGCACTGATGCTTCCTACTGTCCTGCTTTCCGGCTTCATTTTTCCCATCGAAAACATGCCCGGCTGGCTACAGGCTATTACCTACATTATGCCTCCACGCTACTTTATCGATATCGTAAAGAACATCCTTCTGAAAGGAACAGGATTGGCCTTTGTGTGGAAAGAAACACTGGCCATACTTGGCTTTACCGTTCTATTCATTGCTTTAAGCGTTAAAAACTTCAAAATAAGACTTGAGTAATACCTGAACCCATGAGAACAATATTGTTTTTATTACGCAAAGAATTTACCATGATATTCCGGGATCGCACCATGCTCCCGATCATATTTGTAATGCCGCTGCTACAATTGCTGATTCTGGTAAATGCAGCTACTTTCGACATGAAAAACATCAAAATGTTTATCGTGGATAAGGATCAGTCTGCTACCAGCCTTCGCCTTCAGAATAAGTTCAATGGATCACCATTTTTCAGGATTGTGGACCAATCCATGAATGTTGAAGACGGACACAACAGCCTGCTAAGGGGAGATGCTGATGTTGTTCTGCACCTTGAAAATGGTTTTGAGCATGATCTGTTGACCGAAAAGCACACCAAAGCACAACTGCTGGTAGATGGTATAAACTCGCGCACAGCAGGACTTATTAATGCTTATACATCCAACGTTATTGCTGACTTCAACAAAAACGTAATTATCGATGATCCTCACCTTAAAGGCGAGCCCATGCTAAAAGTGAATATCAGCAGTTCTTTCTGGTTCAATCCAAGCCTGAACTACAAAAACTACATGGTTCCAGGCATACTCGTAATACTCGTCACAATTATCGGGATGTTTTTAACGGCCCTGAATATCGTACGCGAGAAAGAGCTTGGCACCATTGAACAGATAAACGTTACACCTATCAGAAAGCATCAGTTTGTGATTGGCAAATTGTTCCCTTTCTGGCTGATTGCTTTATTTGAACTGGCATTTGGCCTTACGTTGGGAAAACTGATGTTTGCTGTTCCCATTGAAGGTAGTTTGTTAGTGCTTTTCAGCTTTGCCGCCATTTACCTGCTGGTAATTCTGGCTCTAGGTCTGCTTATTTCAGTTTCAGCAAACACACAACAACAAGTGATGTTTGTCACTTTTTTCTTCATGCTGGTATTTATTCTGATGTCCGGGTTGTTCACACCGGAAGACAGCATGCCTCAGTGGGCCCAACGCGCCAATCTGATAAATCCTTTGGCTTATTTTATGCGCGTAAACCGCATGGTATTATTGAAAGGTTCAGGCTTCGCCGATGTTGCCAGTGAATTTTTCTCCATATCAGTATTTGCCATCGTCTCATTGAGCCTGGCCATATGGAAATATCGTAAAACGAAATAAGCGTAAAGATTTATGCCATTCAGTCTTTTTTTGCTATTTAAAATCCATAAATTGAAAATCCGCCATCCACGTTGATTACCTGCCCGGTAATAAAACTGGCAGCAGGCATGCACAGGAATGCCACCAGGTTGGCTACTTCTTCCGGTTCGGCTATCCTGCCAAGCGGGGTACGCGATACCACATTTTTGCGGTAATCCTCATCTTGCATCAGATGCTGTACCATGGGTGTGTTGGTGTACCAGGGTGCCACTGCATTTACTCTGATACCGGACTCTGCCATCTCAACAGCTATATTTCTGGTTAACTGGTTCATGGCTGCCTTGGTAACGGCATAAACCACTCCGGTGCGAATATGCATGGATCCCGCTACTGATGAAATATTTACTATGCTTGCATCCTGGCGGTCTTCCATCATGGGTGTAAGTATCTGACATAGGTGATAAGCCGAACGGATATTTGTTTTTACAATTTCATCATACTCCTGAGTATTATACTCGCGAAACTTCTTCCGCTTGTTAATCCCGGCATTATTAACCAGAATATCCAGTTCGCCCCATAGCTTATGGATTTCACCAGCCAGTTTCCTGCGGTAATTTTCCTTAGCAATATCGCACACATAATAATGGACCTGCCCGTGATATCCTTGTTCTTCCTTCTCCCTTACATAAGCCTCCAGGTCTTCCCTGCTGCGGGCAACGATGAAAATCTCCGCGCCAAGGTTAAGGAATTCATCAGCAATGGCCCGGCCAATGCCCCTGGTTGCACCTGTAATGAGTGCTTTTTTGCTTTTGAGCCTCCAATGTTTGAATTTCATAGTGTTATATTTCGGTTTGTTTTTACTTTATCATGGATAATCCAACACCCAGTTTTTCTCGCCGATACTAAATTCAGTCACATTCTCCTCTGTCCATACTGAATCAACCACAGGTTTCAGCTCCATACTCAATACATCAATGCTATCACCTTTAATGTAAACCTGAAGCAACTGAAATGATTTTGACGGAGAAGGATTTTCTTCCGTCATCTTATCACTATGGAACATAACCATGCTATCGGCAAAGATTATGCTGGTGAGCTGTGTATCGCCATCCACCGGCAGATATTTCAGAAAGACATTCTGATTTGACTGATTATTAAAATAATAATTACCATAGCCTGCAGGCCCCTTAAATTCATCATAACAAGAATAAAAAGATATCCCCGACAGTATCAGCACGAAAAATAAAATAATCCTGATTGCTTTGTTCATGGTGCGTAAATATAGGTTCTTTTTTTAAAAAAAGAAAACGGTGAGCTGTTCAGCTTTGTTGTTTCTTAATAGTGTAGGTGTAGGAGATGCCTTGTTTTTTGGGCTTTTCAGCAGTTTTTTCCTTTGCCTTGTACTGATATGACAAGCTGGTTTGGGCTGGGAGCTCGAACCTGATTTTTGTTCTGAATGTGCTTTTTACTCTCACTCCCTGTTTTCGGGTTTTGCTGAAAGGAATCAGATGAATAAGCCTGAGAGCTTCCTCATCACAGCCATATCCGGGCCCATTTATCACTTTTGCAGAAGTGACCTTTCCTAAATCGTTTACTTCAAAGCTGATGAGCACATCCCCTTCAATCCTGTTTTTCAAAGCTTCTTTCGGGTACCGTAAATTTTTGGCAATAAACTCCCTAAAAGCTTTTTTCCCTCCTAAAAGCTTCGGCAGGTCTAAAAAATCACGTTCTTTTTTGGGCTTCTGCATAAATAATATTTTACCACGGATAAATTTCGTAAACCACCCTGGATATTAAAATAACACCTGAAGCCATAAGAATGATTCCAACAATTCTGTTGAACCAGGTCAATACTTTATCGTTAAGGTATTTCTTTATTTTATTGCCTACGAAGCTTTTAATCAAATCCGTTCCAAAAACCGTAACTATCGTACCTGAAAAAAAGGTAATAACAGTTTGTGTCTCCAGTCCGTAGTTAGCACTCACATAACTCATTATACCCATCCAGAATATAATTAGAAAAGGATTTGCAATGTTCAAAAAGAACCCTTTGATCCCAAAAGTAAAAGGGTTGTAGCCTTTTGCCACGGGCACATCAGGTTTTTGTTGCTGCCCGCTGCTCATATTACTCACAGGCTTGCGTGTAAAGGTTACAAGTCCGAAAATCAGCAGAATCAGCCCACCAACTATCCCTACCACAAGTTGATTATCCGGGTTATTTATCAGCTTGGAAATGCCCATATAGCTCAAGAGTATCAGTGAAATATCACTGACAGTAATACCAATCGCCATAAATAGTCCTGCCTTAAACCCGTAACTAACGCTTGTTTGCAATAGTGAGAAAAAGGCAGGGCCCAATGATATAGCGATCATCAAGCCAAATATGGTTCCCTGCAGGAATGGGTTCATAATTCCGGGTAAATTAATTCTTTTATTTTTTACTCGCGATGAATTCTTCCCAATCTTTTAGCTGGTTTCCTTTAAGCACTCGCGGAAACTTGTGCTGCCCGCCAACCTTCCCGTGCTTTTTTAACCAATCGTAAAAGTAATCATCAGGCATTACTTCCACAAAAATATCTTTGATAGCCGCTATTCTCTCCACCCTGTAATCATCATTGAGATGCTTGAGATGTTGATCAATAGAGTCCTTCACCTTTTGAGGATCAACCTGATCAGCAGCTCCAATATACCATTTATGGGCAAACATATTATCATATTCTATTCCTGCAACTGTAAATTCAGGTATGCTCACATTCAGGTCCTGTTCAGTAAGCTCCACGGCTCTGTTCATGTTATCTTGTGACATATGTTCGCCGCACAGATTCAGAAAATGCTTCGTGCGGCCGGTTATCACGATTTCATAGCGGCTTTTGTCAGTAAACCTGATCATATCGCCTATGAGGTAGCGATAGGCTCCTGAGCAGGTGGTCAGCAACAGCGCATATTCTTTGCCTTCTTCTACCTGATCAATCGTATAAGTTTCAGGATACCTGTTGACCAACACGCCATTTTCATCAAAATTCTGATCATTAAACGGCACAAATTCAAAAAAGAGCCCGTTGTCAATAACCATGTGCATGCCCCCGTTACTGCCGGGGCGGTCCTGGTAAGCAATAAATCCTTCAGAGGCCAGATATGTTTCTATGTAGGTTATGGGCCTGCCCAGCAGTTTTTCAAATCCTTTTACATAGGGCCCGAATGATACTCCTCCATGCACATAAATATTCAGATTTGGCCAGATGTCATGGATATTATCCAGGTTGTAGCGTTCGATTATCCGCTGCATCAGAATCTGAAGCCAGGCCGGAACCCCAACTATAATTCCAATGTCCCATTTAGGAGCATTTTTAATGATCTCTTCCAGCTTGTTTTCCCATTCTCTTTCCCTTGCTATTCGCTTTCCTGGCTTATAAAAATGCTGAAACCAGAAGGGAATATTCCCTGCCGTTATTCCCGAAAGGTCGCCTTCGTAATAGGTTCCGTTATAATTTAGGTGCGTACTGCCACCCAGCATCAGAATCCCTTTCTCATAAAAGTGTTTCGGGAAATTATATCTCGCCAGTGTAAATATCTGCCTGGTGCTTGTTTTCTTAATAGCTTTCAGCATATCACTGGTAACCGGGATGTATTTACTGGATGCATCTGAAGTACCCGAGCTAAGTGCAAAGTATCTTGTTTTCTGTGGCCAGCTAACATAGGGCTCCCCGTTTAACGATCTGTACCACCACTCCTTGTGCATGGATGAATAATCAAATGTGGGAACGGTACTCTTAAACGATTTAACTATATCAGGACTGTTCAGAATTTTATCAAACTGGTAGTGATCACCAAAAGCAGTATTTTGTGCTTTTTTGAGCAATTTCCTCAGCACTTTCGTTTGCGCCGTGGTTCCGTTTAAGCTACGGTTATTATCCCAGGGTGTCTTACCCTTCAGCTCAATTGCTCTCTTTATTATTGATCCTAATATCGGCATGGCTTTGATCATTATTTTGACTGCCAAAAATATAAAAATTATCCCAGAACATTTGACCACAGGCTAAATCCATGAGTTCTTCTACACCAGTGTTAAGGTAATGTCCTTTCTTTTGCTATTAATCATTTTTTAATCTTGCCATATGGGAATGGATTTCTATTTTTACTGAAAAAAGAAATATGCCCTCCGCTTTAAAGATTAGCATCCGGATTCTGACGGCTATAGTCATCATCATAGTTGTGGCTCTTGCAGGAATAATTATTCATGCTCAGATCAATGAATTTGCTCCAGAAGGAGAAACTATTCTTAAACATCCTGCAGAAACGGAAATGCCCGGATTTGACCAGAAAAGCTTCGACTTTATTAGCTGGAATATCGGCTATGGTGGGCTTGGAAAGCAAATGGATTTCTTTTATGATGGCGGAGAAAGGGTAAGGCCTGAAGCTAAAGAATTTAAAAATTACATTGGTGGTATATACAGAAAGATAAAATCTCTGCCCCCGGTTGATTTCTATCTGTTGCAGGAAGTGGATATAAATTCACGCAGAAGCTATTTCAACAATGAAAAATTCCGCATTGAAAAACTTCTGCCAGAATATGAAAGCTATTTCGCGGTGAATTATCATGTCAAGTTCGTTCCCATGCCTTTTACACAGCCCATGGGCAAAGTAAAAAGCGGCATCCAGCTTCTGTGCAGAACATCACCGTATAAAGTTGAAAAGATATATTACCCTTCCTCATATTCATGGCCCTATCGTTTATTTATGCTTGACAGGGTTTACTTAAAAGCCGTTTATCATCTGGAAAACAATAAAAAGCTGGTAGTTTACAACACCCACAATTCGGCATTTGATAACGGCCAGCTTCGTGAAACTGAATTCCTTACCATCAAGCGGGATATGCTTAGCGAATATGAGAAAGGCCATTATGTGGTTGCCGGTGGCGACTGGAATCAGAATCCGCCAGGATTTGATACCGGGAATGACCCTTTGGATTATAATCTTACTGAAGTTAAGCCCCGCCTCAAAGAAACAGCATTCCCAGGGGGATGGCAATGGGCCTGGGATTCAAGGGTGCCCACCAACCGGAGTAATAAGCAAGCATTCATTAAAGGAGAAAACACTGCCACCATCATCGATTATTATATCGTGAGCCCGAACCTGAACGTAGATACTGTAATAACTCACGACATGCAGTTCCGCTATTCCGACCATCAGCCGGTTTATATGAGGGTAAGTATCCCACCTGATAAGGCAGACAGCCTATAATTCATCCCGGAACAGTTCTGAAGCAAGACCATCAGCATATAAATATCCTTCATAGCTGAGCATTATCCTGTTGTTTTCGAGTTTTATCAAATCCGGCCGCTTAATCTGCCGGAAGGCCTTCAACAAATCATTATGCCAGTATTGCCCAAATTGCTTTGCTACCTCCTGCATGTCAATCCCCCAGCGGGTACGAAGCCTGAGCATAATCAGCTCGTTGAACTTTTGTTCCCTGCTAAGGATTTCCTTTTCCACCGGAACATTTCCATGATGTGTTCCGTCAAGATATCGTGCCACCGAACTGACATTCCATTGCCGGGAGTCTCCGTTAAAAGAGTGTGCAGACGGACCCAGGCCCAGGTAAGGCCTCTGAAACCAATAACTCGTATTGTGCCTGGAATAGCTGCCATTTAATGAGTAGTTGGATATCTCATAATGTTCCCATCCTTCATTTCGTAAAACCTCTGAAACCTTTAAAAAGTGTTCAGAGACAGCAGAATCAGAAATGTTTTCTTTTTTGTTTTTCTTTATCTGATGAGCCAGGGCCGTACGAGGCTCCACGGTAAGGGCATAAGCCGAAATGTGATTCACCGGAAACTGCAGTAGCTGACTAATGTTCTGTTCAAGCACGGCCATAGTTTGCCCCGGAATGCCAAAAATAAGGTCAGCACTGATGTTGCTGAATCCTGCCTCAGAAATATCATGTAGCAGATAGGGAATCCGCTCAGCTTGATGTGTTCGTTCCAGATACCGGAGGTCTTCAGATGAAAAGGATTGTATTCCTGTACTTATCCTGTTTATCCCGGCTACTTTTAATGCGGTGAGGTATTCTTTATTCAGATCATCGGGATTGGCTTCAAAAGTTATTTCTGCATCTTTTTGAATTCTGAAGTTTTTGTAAAGGCTGTTAAGGATCTTTTCCACTCCTTGTGCAGGTAGGAGGGAAGGGGTGCCTCCTCCGAAATATATGGTCTCCACTTTTTCAGAAGTATAGTCCTGCCGCGATATTGCTTCTTTGATAATTGCATCTGTAATTTCATCGCGCTGTTTTGCTGATGCTATGGAGAAAAAGTTGCAGTATGAGCATTTGTGTCTGCAAAAAGGTATGTGAATATAAATGCCGGCCATAATCAATATTTCATTTTCCGGATTAAGCTGCCACTGTTTTTCTCTGAATATGAAACAGCCATATCCGCCACCAGGCATGAATGCACCGGATATATGCTTATGAAGTCACCTGTAGATATTTTTTTCAGATCATTTTCTTCTATTCTGATAATTCCGTGTTCCTGTGATAAAGAGACCACCTGTGCCCCGGCCTTTACCAGGTCTTGATTTCCCGGATCAGCAATTATTCCGAAAATTTTTTCGCCTTCATTATTCAACAGATACTCTTTCGACAGATGTACTGCTCCGCAGTGAACGACTATCTGCGAAAGTGTGGGCTTAACATCAGCTACTTCACATTTCACCTGCATGGCAATATCAGCAGTGTTGCAGGCGCCGATGCTGTGCTGCATCAGGTCGAAGAAAACGAAATTCCCGGGGCGCAATTCATTTACCTCACCGAACTCCTCGGCCAGCACCGCTGAGGGTGTATCGCCGTAAGAAATCATCGCAAGAGGATATTGTTTTCTGATATTTCTGAAAATATCCAGATTGAAATTATGAATCTCAAGTACTTCCTTTTTTCCTTTAGCCTGATAGGTTTCGCCCGCATGCACGGCAAACCCCTCAAACTCCAAATTCGGTGAAGCATTGATCTCCTCTACCACCTTATTAATGGTCTCATCCTGAGTATAGCAAATCCCGGATCGGTGGTTTCCTGTATCGAGTTCAACCATCAGTTTTACAGGAACATTTAATTTTGTCAGATGCCTAACCGTACCCGGTGATGACACAAAGAGATGAAGCTGCACTTTTTCAGCAAGCTTTTGATAATCTTCCACCTGTGAAGGCAAAAAAGGAAAGGCAATCATAATATCCTTCCAGCCATGAAAAGCAAAGTATTCGGCCATATGCAGTGAAGACACCGCACAGCTATCCACTCCTTCCTCCCTGATCCAGTTGCCGATTTCAGCAGACTGATGTGTTTTGAAGTGCGGGCGTAGTTTCAGAGCATGTTTTGCCGCTTTAGCAGTCATCGCCCGGATGTTGTTCCTGGCTTTGGCTTCATCTATCAAAACTACAGGTCGCCTCATAATTATTTCCTCAGACTTATTCTGAAAGTGGTTCCTTTGCCTACTACAGAGCTCTTTACAAAAATACGCCCTCTGTGGTAATTATTGATAATCCTCCGCGCCAGGGAAAGACCAAGGCCCCAGCCACGCTCCTTGCTGGTGTATCCGGGATTAAATACCGATTTGAATTTATTTTTGGGTATGCCCTTACCTGTGTCGCAAAGGTCGATATGAACATGTGTGCTCGTTTCCATGATATTCACAGTGATCTTACCATTACCACTAATGGCATCGACAGCATTTTTTGAGAGATTCTCTATCACCCATGTAAACAAGTGCTTATTAACCGGGGCCATGATTTCTTTACCCTGGGGACGGTTGATTTCATATGTGATTTTCCTGGATGTACGCTTCTTCATGTATTCGATAGTGTCCTCTATGATAGGGGCAATATCCTGCCGCATCAGTTTAGCTTCACTTCCTATTTTGGAAAACCTGTCAGTGATCATGTCCAGCCTTTCAACGTCTTTTCTTAGCTCGGCCACTATTTCAGGCTCCACTTCTTTCACGCTAAGCAGTTCCAGCCATGCCATCATCGACGAAAGGGGAGTCCCCAGCTGATGGGCAGTTTCTTTTGCCAGTCCAACCCACACCTGGTTTTGCTCCGAGCGGCGGGCAATGCTGAAAAGGATATAGGCCACGAAGAGAAAAAGACCGATAATACCGAATTGTATTACCGGGTAATAGCGAAGCTGTACCAGCAGGAAGGAATCTTTGTAGAAAATATATTGCTTGCCCTTATCGGCCAGCTCAATGGTAATCGGGTCATTTTCTGCTTCCATTTCCCTGATGAGCTTTTGTACATAAGCACTGTCGCTGATCCTGGCAGAGTCAATATTTCCCCAGGCTTTGATCTCTGTTCTGGCTGAATCGGTAATAATAACCGGTGCGGTGGAGGAATAGTTGTTCACCACATCATTAAAAAATGACTGAATAAGATCATCCAAAACATTGCGTAGCTTGGTATAGAGCCTGGACTCCTTGAAGAATATCTTCTGTCCGTAAGTGTCTCTTATGGGCGGATAAGCAGTAAATTCCTCCTTTAGTTCACCACTTAAAACCTGAACAGTATCCTCATCAAAATTCACATTGACAGTAGTTTGTATGCTGTCATTCATGTCGGTGAGTATCACCGGTATATTGGTGTTTCCTGATATGATATCCAGGTAGAAGGTAAGATCCTCCTCAGGGCCGGCGTTAATGAGTTTCCTGTTGGCCTTGGCCCAAATCTCCACCCGCCAGCGTTCCTCTTTTCTGATCTCTTCAAAAAAGTTCTCGGTATAATTAACCAATTCAGCCTTGCGCTGAATGGCATTAGCCCATATCCTTACCCGGTTACGTTCTTCTTCGGCTATCTTACTTACCAGGGTGTTGGTAAACCATAGCGAAACACCGATAATTATCATCCCGATAATAAACAGTATTATTTTCCAGCGCTTTTTATGTCGGTAGATGGTTTTTCGCAATTATTCTTCCTCCCATTCAATTATAAATTTACCTTTTTCACGCTCTTCCAGCTGCTTTTCTTCTTCTTCCTTTTCCTGCTTTTTCTTTTCCTTTTCCAGCTGCCGCTCTGTTTTAGGCTTTTGTTTAACCGTGCTGTCGCCCCTGAACATACCCAGCTCATCATGCATCACCTGCTTGAGCTCTTTCTTTTCCTCCTTCAGGTCTTTTTCAAGCTTTTTCTTCAGCCCCTGTGTGTCATAGGCAAATTTAGGATTTTCTACTGTACCGTAAATCTTCAGGAAAAGGGTGGTTCTGCCAAGGCCGTCATCTTCAATTCGCCCAAATTCGTTGTTTTCTGTTTTCTTTTTTGCTTTGCGCGATAATATTTCCGAAAGCAGAACTTCAAGGTGGTAATCTATATTATTTTTAAATGTATGCTGCCCAGCCAGTTTGAAATCTGCTGCCGAGGACCGCACCTCCATTCGTGGTATTGTTATCTTTTCATTTTTTATGCTGATATCGTTTTCCAGGGTTTCAAATTTTATCTTTGAGAGGTCTGCCACTCTAAGAAATCTAGAAAGGTCCCGGAGTGGCTCGAAGTTAACCAGCTCTCCCTGCTCAATTTTCAAAGCAGCTTCCAAAGCGAATGTTTTGCTCACCGGTTTCAGCTCATGTGTGAATGAAGCAGAAAAGGACATTTCAGAAGTTAAAAAACCTGATATATGCTCATGAGTTAATGCTTCCTGATTTAGGTTTTCAAGCTGATAAAAAGCCTTATCAATTTTAACCTTGCTGAAGTAGGCATTCCCGGTTACTTTAACCTGATCTCCGGCTGCATTCACCGTGCCTTTGGCAAGAATACTGCCATCCATACTTTTCAGTCGCAGGTTTTTTAGGTGCAGCACCTGATTTTTGAGTATAGCTTCACCAGCCACCTCCTCGCCATGAAATCTGCGAAAATCGAGTGCATCAATTTCCATATTAAAGATGCAGGAAATATGGGCCGGAAGTTCCAGCCTGTATTCTCCATTCTCATTGCTTTCCATCCCTTCTGTCTGCTTCAGTAAATCATCAAGCGATAAATAGGCGGAATGCAGATCGGCAACGATCTTGAGTTGCTGATCTTTAAAAAACAGGAAAGGCAGCAGGTTTTCCGCGAATCCATTAAGAGTGAAATCATTCTTCCTGTTGATTTTACCCTCCAGGCTCTGAATGGCCACATCCCTACTGTTGAAGGAAAGGCGGCCATTTACCTTGCGCAATATTGCATTATTGCCTTTTAATTTCACATCCACATTCTGCAGGTAAATATCACCCTCGCTTTTGCTACGCATCAGATCGCTGGCGGTTATCTGGTTAATATTTCCCGGAGTAAAAGAAAAATCGATATCCACTTTTAAGGAGCCGGTAGCTGTTTCGAGCGTGTCCAGAGAAGCAAATTCCTTAATCTTCTGGAGATCCAGAACAGTATTTGCTGAAAGTGTTATCTCAGGTTTGTCAAGGTTTTTTATGCTGAATTCTCCTGTGAAATCCCGCCCGGCAAAAACTCCTTTTAGCTCTTGTACTCTAAGTATTGAAGTTGCTGCATTGTTGGCATTTCCGTTTGTAAAAGATCCTTTAAGGGAAAGTGCGCTTGCTTCAATTCCACTTTCGCGATGCTCCACTTTTCCGTGTGACAGGCCGAAATTTGCTTCAATATGTGGATTTGCACTTCCACCATATCCGCCATTGAGGTGTATGTTTATAAATGGCTCGCCAGCAAATGCATAAGGATTTAATTTATCAGCAATATCATCCGGCAGATCATCCATAATGCTGTTCATATCCAGTGCAGGGCTCACCAGCCTCACATCCACAAGTGTTTCCTTGCGGTAATCAACCGCTCCAGAAACCTCAAGTGGCACCGAGTTGAATTCTATCTGCCCGCTGCTCAGGGCAAATTTTCCGGCAGTAGGAGAGACATTCATGACCAGATCAACAATCAGATTGTCATTTTCAGCCAGCACGTTTTCCTCAAGCTTGTATTGTTTCAGATGGAAGTTACCGCTGGTTTCCAGATCAAAATCTTTGTCACCGAATTTACCCTTTGCTGTTGCTCTTTCTACTTCAGCACTAATATAGTTTTCCGACTTTTCATCATCATAGTTAATCTGGATATTCCTAAGTAGAATCTTTTCCAATTCCAGGCTCAGCGCTTCCTTCACCGAGTCGGTTTTCTGCCTGATAATATCGAAATTTTCATTGCCGTTTTCATCCACATAGAGGTTCATCTTTCCGTTGATCATGTCGATGCGACTGAGCCGGTACTTCTCACGTATCAGGTCAATCAAATTAAACCTGAAGTAGATCTTTTCAGCTTCTAACAAAACGGAGTCTTTCCTCAGCGGATCTGCAATCGTAGTGTTATAAAAAACAACGGAAGCATCAGGAAAGGTTTTAAAAACAGTAAAGTCGATATTGGTATAAATGTCAGGTATAATCCTGTTATTCAGCTCCGTTTTGATCTTGCTTTCCACAATATCCTTGTAATGATATTTCATAAACAGTCCGGCACCTGCAAAAGCAAGAACAAGGATCATTAGTATGATCATTAGTTTTATCCATGCAGACCGTTTAGATTTATCCGGCATAATTCAAAGGTATATCTAAATAACTATTTTGATGAAGTAAATATTATAGCATTTTAAGATAGTTGATCTCTTTATGAGTAAGAGGTCGCCATCTTCCCCTGGGTAAATCTTTTTTGGTGAGCGAAGCAAACTGAGTGCGATCAAGTTTTTTCACATCGTATCCCAGGTGCTCAAAAATTCTTCGAACGATCCGGTTTCGCCCTGAGTGAATTTCGATGCCTATGATGCTTTTATCTACTTCCGGTTTAACCCAGGCCACTGCATCTGCCTGTATAAAGCCATCTTCCAGTTCAAAGCCTTCGGTTATCTTCACCAAATCAGATTTAGGCACCGGTTTATCCAGATGTACTTCATAGATTTTTCTGATGTCGGAGCTGGGGTGAGTAAGCTTATCAGCCAGATTACCGTCATTGGTAAGCAGAAGCAGGCCTGTGGTATTACGGTCGAGTCGCCCCACCGGTACAATTCTTTCGGTACATGCCTTTTTCGTAAGATCATACACGGTTTTTCTACCTTCAGGATCGTGCATGGTTGTGATAACATCTTTGGTTTTGTTCAGCAGGATATATCGCAGCTTTTCCTGCTTCAGGTTCTTATTACCATACTGCACATGATCATGATCCTTTACTTTGGTGCCCAGCTCGGTTACTACTTTACCATTGACTTTTATCTTACCTGATTCTATCAGCTTGTCAGCTTCCCGGCGTGAACACACCCCCGAATTGGCAATAAATTTATTGAGTCTGACAAAGTCTTTCTCCTGAGTTTTTTCTCTTTTTTCCTGGTTTTTTACCGGCTTTTTCTTCACCATATTTTTAGTTAATTAATTTAACGAAAACAGTTCGTCAACTTCTGCAAAGATATAAAACCCTGATTTGTGAAAATAAACTTGCTTAATTGCTTATCAAAGGAAGAGAAAGAGACCTAATAGCTTAAACGTTTTTTCCTCTCTGCTGTTATTTTATATAAAAGGAAGCGAACTATGGCAGAAAAATTAATCACCCTAACTAAACTTTCAAACACCAGGGCTCAGCTGTTAAGAGCACGCCTGGCAAGTGAAAATGTTGAATCAATATTAACTAACCTCAACCAGATTAAGGGCTCGGTTCCGGCAGCAAAAGTTAAGGTCAGGGAAAAAGACCTGCAGGTTGCCATGCGTTTGCTCCGGCATATGGAACAAGAATACGGCCCGGATGAAGTGGAAGAGCTGGGGAAAAAGGATCTTGACAGAATACTGATTCCGGTTGATTTCACCGGCGTTTCAGAACGTGCAGCGGGATTCGCAGTTACTCTGGCCGATAAGATCAATGCTGATATCAAACTGATGCACGCCTATTTTAATCCGACAGTAGGCACCGCACCGCTCAATGAAACCACAACCTATCAGGATGCCATGTCCGGCTACCTGCGCGATTTGCATATCAAAGCCAGAACACAGCTGGAGGAGATGAGCAATGACCTGAAGCGGCAAATTAAAAACAAGAAAATCTCTGGCGTGGATGTGGACTATTTCCTTACCATGGGAGATCCGGCTTCAGAAATAGTCCGGATTGGCAAGCAATATAAGCCTAATGTAATTGTGATGCCCATCCGGCATGATGATGAAAAAGAAAACACACTGATCGGGTCAGTAACCGCAAGTGTTATAGAATCAGCGGAAAACCCTGTACTGGCTATCCCCGAGCAGTTTACCAAACCGCATGTAAGCGACATTAAGAACATAGCCTATGTCACTTCTTATGATCCGGGTGACCTGAATGCAGTAAAAAACCTCATGCGGCTGGTGGCACCTATACAAGGAGCCAATATTCATATTCTTCAGATATGCGAGAAGGAACAAACCGAAGCGGATAAATACCAGATGCAGACACTTCAGGAGTTTTTCCGCCGTTTTGAAAAAGCTACCTTTTCAGGAAAAAGCATCATTTGCACAGGCAAAAAGGCTGTGGAAGAGGTAAACGATTATGTGGAGAAAAATGACATCCACCTGTTGTCGCTGGTTTCCCACAAAAGAAACCTTATCACCCGTTTGCTTTATCCCGGGATCGCACGCCGGATGGTTTTCCACACGAAAACACCATTGCTGGTTTTTCCTTCTGAAAAAGAATAAATCTTACAAAATAGGGGCAAAGGCATCTTCGATATGATTGATGTCTTTTTCCCTGCTGCTTAATATTACACCAATAACATCAAAGCGTGCTTCTTCATTTACGTTATGCCTTTCAATATAGGCATTGGCTGCCCTTATAATGAAACGCTGTTTCTGACGCTTTACAAACTCCTCCGGTCTGCCGAAAAAGGCAGACCCCCGGGTTTTCACTTCTACAAACACTATCATATCATCTTTTTTCGCGATGATGTCGATTTCTTCCTTTCCAAAGCGCCAGTTTCTTTCCAGTATTTTGTAATCCTTTTTCATGAGATGTTCCGCGGCAATTTCCTCGCCCTGCACCCCAAGGTCATAATGATCTGCCATATGTGTCTGCTTTTAGTTTCACATATTTAAAAGTAGCATGTTTTTACGACTAATCCTAATTTTTCTTCCCATAATTAACGCCAGATTAGGCTCCAGGTGGCCCGCAGGCATTCCGAAAATTACCGGGAAGTCAAGCCCATCTGTATTATCCTGTATAATCTGATGTGCATCGCGTCCGAAGGGAATTGGATTATCATTCATATCACTCATCCAACCCACAAGTAATGCTTTTATGCCGCTGAACTTCCCGGATCGCCTCAGGTTAAGCATCATCCTGTCAACATGATAAAGGTATTCATCCAGGTCTTCGATGAATAAAATTTTTCCTTCAACATTAATATCCGATCCGGAGCCAATGAGGCTGTAGAGCATTGACAGGTTTCCGCCCGTGAGAGTTCCACTGATTTCTTCAAACCCAGTGTCATTAAAAACCTCAAAATCGTGGAGTTCGTATTCAAGTTCCCCGTGGAACAGTGCTTTTTTAAGCGAAAGTAGGGAATCATTCATACTTCCGTCTGGCGGAAAGTTTAAAGGCATGGAGGCATGGAGTGTTTCCACTTTGTAGTGACGTTGGATATGTGAATGCAGTGCTGTAACATCACTGTACCCTGAAATCCACTTGGGATTTTCAGCAAATGAAGAAAAGTCGATATCATCAATTATCCTGGCTGTACCATATCCGCCCCTGGAGCAGATTATGGCTTTTATCTGCGGGTCATCCAACATTTGCTGCAGATCCTGCCTGCGCTGTTCATCGGTTCCGGAAAACTGATGAAAACTCTGGTGCAGGTTTTTTCCTTTAACAACCTGCAACCCCCAGTTTTCAAATATTTTAATTGCTGGCGCTATTTCCTCCGTTGAGATTTTCCTGGCCGTGGAAATAATCCCGATTTTATCGCCCTTATTCAGTAGTGGGGGCCTTTTCATCTTGTCATTCATCTGTTCCGGGTTTTGATGTTTCCTTATCTTTGCCAAAAATATAATTTTTCATACAGACAGAAGGAAGCTGAAGCTATGTCAATAAAGAAACCAAAACGTTATAATGTAACAACTGCTCTGCCATATGCTAATGGTCCTGTACACATTGGCCACCTCGCAGGCGTGTATGTCCCGGCGGATATTTACGTACGCTATCTCAGGGCAAAAAAAGAAGATGTGGCCTTTATCGGTGGTTCTGATGAACATGGCGTACCGATCACCATCAAAGCAAAAAATGAAGGGAAAACACCCCAGCAGATCGTTGACCGTTATCATAATATGATCAAAAAATCTTTTGATGACCTGGGTATTTCTTTTGATGTGTATTCACGGACTTCTGCAAAAGTGCATCACGAAACATCTTCAGCATTTTTCAAAAAACTATATGAAGAGGGAAAGCTGACAGAAAAAACCACCGAGCAATACTACGACACCGAAGCAGAACAGTTTCTGGCCGACCGCTATATTACCGGAACCTGCCCCAGCTGTGGCTATGAAAAAGCTTATGGCGATCAGTGCGAAAGCTGCGGAACATCTCTCAGCCCACTGGAACTGATCAATCCGGTTTCAAAACTAAGTGGCGCAAAGCCGGTGAAAAAAACCACTAAACACTGGTATCTGCCACTGGATCAATATGAAGGATGGCTAAGGGAATGGATACTTGAAGGCCATAAGGACGATTGGAAGGTAAATGTTTACGGGCAATGCAAGTCGTGGCTGGATACCGGATTGAACCCGCGGGCGGTAACCCGCGATTTGAACTGGGGTGTGAAAGTACCTTTGGAGGAAGCTGAAGGCAAAGTGCTCTACGTGTGGTTTGATGCCCCGATAGGCTATATTTCAGCCACACGCGAATTAACCGATGAAT
Organism: Bacteroidales bacterium; assembly: GCA_041641835.1. Classification (GTDB taxonomy): domain Bacteria; phylum Bacteroidota; class Bacteroidia; order Bacteroidales; family PWNQ01; genus PWNQ01. Next base: position 21,994 of record JBEPXQ010000001.1, on the reverse strand, counting down.
GGGAAAAATACTGGAAAGATAAAGACACCAAACTTGTGCATTTCATTGGAAAGGACAACATCGTTTTCCACTGCATTATTTTCCCAACTATGCTCAAGGCAGAAGGTAGCTATATCCTGCCAGATAATGTTCCGGCCAATGAATTCCTGAACCTGGAAGGGCAAAAGATATCCACCTCGCGCAACTGGGCCGTTTGGCTGCACGAATACCTCGAAGACTTTAAGGACAAACAGGATGTGCTACGCTATGTGCTCACTGCCAATGCCCCCGAAAGTAAAGATAACGACTTTACCTGGAAGGATTTCCAGGCCAGAAATAACAACGAGCTGGTGGCTGTGTTTGGTAATTTTGTGAACCGGGCACTGGTACTCACTAAAAAATATTACGACCAGATAGTTCCTGAGCCTTCGGAATTCACTGGTGAAGACAAGGCAATCCTTGATCAGATAGCTAAATTTCCCGAAGCAGTTGCAGACAGAATCGAACGTTACCGCTTCCGCGAAGCGCTGCAGGAAATGATGAAACTGGCAAGACTGGGAAACAAGTATCTGGCAGATAATGAGCCCTGGAAACTTGTGAAAACTGATGAAGAACGGGTGAAAACCATCATGTATGTGGCATTGCAGATAGCTACGCAGCTGGCATACGTGTGCGAGCCTTTCCTGCCGTTTACTTCGAATAAAATGAAGATGATGATGAATCTGCCTGACAGAAGCTGGGATGAATTGAATAACAGCAATCTTATTCAATCCGGCCATGAGATCAATAAGGCAGAACACCTGTTTTCACCCGTGGAGGATAAAGAAATACAGGCGCAGTACGATAAGCTACAGCAGGTTAAAGAAGAAAATGAAAAGGCTGAGCAACACGCTGAGCCAATAAAGGAAACCATCACCTATGATGATTTTGTGAAGCCTGATTTGCGTGCAGGAACAATTCTGGAGGCTGAGAAAATCCCAAAAACAGGTAAGCTTCTGAAACTGAAGGTGGATATTGGGATTGAAAAGCGCACTATAGTAGCCGGAATAGCTAAGTTTCATGATCCTGCTGATATAATTGGCAGGAGAGTAACGGTAGTTGCTAATCTGGCTCCACGAAAATTAAAAGGCATTGAATCGCAGGGGATGGTACTAATGGCCAATAATGCTGACGGGTCATTGTATTTTGTGAGCCCGGATGAGAAAGCTGAAAACGGTGCGCAGGTAAGCTAGTGATTAAACCTGACCCGAAAACTAACATCGAAATATCTGTACTATGAAAAAACATCTTAAAATCATCAGCATTTTCGTTTTTACCTTGTGGATGCTTCCCTTAGCAGGGCAGGATACCGGCAGGGTAAGTAAAGAAGTTTTCATCAGGAGCCTTGAGCTATTCCCCTCACATGATCAGGTTACACGCTGGTTTTTCACCCGCTACGGCCCCACAGTAGAAGGAAATATGATGCGCTTTGCCAAAGACCCGCGGGGCTGGTATGTGTATGAAGTTAAGCCCAGCGAACCTGGCTTTATATACAACAAGCAGCAAATATGGAGCCTGGAAGAACTGGCCTACCGTAAAACAAACTACCGCCCGGTGGATGACAATCAGAAAGCACAGGAACATTACCAAAAGTATATGCAGCAGGTACAGCCACGTCTATATAAAATACATCCGTTTTACGGGTATAATGGCTGGGACAGGGATGTAATACATAATCTGAAAGTTTATGATAAGCTCCCTGATACACTTACTTATGGGCTTGCACGTGCATTCAGTAATTTTGCCCTGAGTGCTGTCAGGCATCAGTATGATTATTCCACAAGTAAGCACAAACCTGCCGGTTATGAAACAATCAGCCAGGAAAGACTTAAGATTTTTACCGATAATATGGATGAGGCACTGCGGATATTCAAAAAACTGGTGAAACAGAATCCTGACTTTAAAACAATTACGGGACCCATAAGCCTGAAATATAATAATGAGATCATGTTTGCCTGGCACACAATGCTTAGTGTGAAGGAAGATCAGCTTGCTGAAAAATATATTAAGCAGGTGAACTATGATGAATTCACACTCACTAATGCCAGCAATTTTTTAATTTCTGTATCTGAAAACGCAATACTGTTTACCTACGGTGACAATGATACCTATCCGCTTTGGTATCTGCAGGCAAACAAGAATGTGAGACCGGATGTAAGTATAATAAACCTGTCATTGCTGAATACCCCCTGGTACATAGCAATGGTTAAAGAAAAAATGAAAGATAACGGAAAACCCGGCCTGATTTCTTTTTCCGAAGAGGATTTTGAGAACGACAAGATGGGCGTGATCTTTTATATAGGTGCAAAAGCTGAGAACAAGAGAATGAAGCTGAAAGATGTTGTGAGCTTTATTGCTTCTGGTGATAATCTGATGGAAGTATCCAGTGAAAAAGATATTTATTATTTACCCACAAACCAATTCATACTTGATGTGGATCGTGCCAATGCACTTAAATCTTATAAGCTGAGCGACGAAAACAAAGCGGCCTTGTCCGACTCACTTGTGTGGGAAACACAGAGGAGTTATTTTTTGCGTAATGAACTGCTTATACTGGATATTCTGGCAAATAACAACTGGCGTTATCCGGTTCATTACAGCATGTCAGGAGAGTTCAGGTATTTCATGAATCTGAATGATCACCTTCAGCTTCATGGGTTGTCGTATAAGCTTGTTCCTGTTGATCCGAATCCAAAGCATGTGGCTTTAAACGGTTTATATGTTAATGTCCCGGTGAGCTATCAGCTGTTTATGAACACTATTTCGTTTGAGCATCTGGAAGGAGTTCGCCCCTCAAATTCTTTTGCAGAAAATATGATAAATAATATGCGAATTTCATCAGGTTCAGTTGCTTCAGCATTAATGGGCAGAAATGAAAAAGATTCTGCCTTGAAATTACTGAATAGGATCAATGAAAAAATCCCGAAAGAAAGCTTCCCGCATAATATCTTCAGTCTTCCGCATGCCGAGCTCTATCTGCAGCTGGATAAGAAGGACAAGGCTCTTGAAATAATTACAGAAACAGCAGAGAGTCAGCAACAAATATTTAGTGCTCTTAAACCGGCTGCCACGGCTGATCCGGGAAATAATAACATCAGACAGGAATTACAAATGGCTGAAAATACCATGAAACAGATCATTCACCTTTGCGAGAGGTATGAACTCGAAAACCTGGAAACAAAATACAGGGAGTACATGCAAACAGTTAAACATTAGATAAACTGATAAGAAAAAGCCTTTGACAATTAGCTGACAAAGGCTTTTTTTGTGGCCTCACCAGGACTCGAACCTGGATCTAGAGTTTAGGAAACTCCCATTCTATCCCTTGAACTATGAGGCCATAATTTTTGCAAAGATACAAAATGTCTTTTATCAGAAAAGCGCTTCATGTATTAGACTGCGCTTTGCATTAACCCAACAACAAACCTGGAATATCGTGTTCAACTAACCTCTTTTTAATTCCTTTTTTTAACAACTGCTCTCCCTTTCTTCCTAACTGGTTATATGAGAACACCATATGTCATCTTTTTTTTAACATTGTGATTTGCTGATTATTAAACTTTTGTCTTTTAAAAATGGAGAAGTCTCTGTAGATTTGTTGCAAATGTGCTGAAAGTTTTATAAATTTATGCAAAATCATTTGTGCTGATGAGTTCATTAAAGCAAAAATATTTTCCTCATGATATAAGCCGTAGGTTCCGCTTTCTTTCAGTGGTGAGCCTGATCTTTTTGGCAGCGAGCATTATAGCTTTACTTCTCAGTGCGATCAAGCTCTCACTCGTTTTTTCAGGTATAAACCTATTTGTAGTCGCTTCAGCCATCATCAGTTATAATACAGCACACAGTCTTCGCCCGCAGATGGCCGCATATTACTTCCCCGTGGGATTTCTTGTTTTCTCTGTTGCCAATACCAGCTTCTGGCTGGAAGGGTTTCTTAATAATAATTTCACTCACGGTCTTTACCTGCTTACCCTTTTGCTTATACTGAACATGATAATAAATTATACAGCTTCATATAAAGCTTACCATATTTGGATAAATGCAGGCTTGTCGCTGCTGGCATTTCTTTTCTTTAATATTTTTGAATTAGAGCACCTTGAATTCAAAAGCCTGTCGAATATTATATTGATCAACCTGGTGCCGGTTATCTTCATTGTTATTCTAACCAGCCTGCTGTCGTATATGTATGAACTCCGTGCTGGTATCAACAAACACTACAAAGGAAAATTCAAAAATGAAAAGCGGCACCTGATGAAAATCATCAGTAACATCGACCGGGGATATGCCAGCTTTAAGCTGAAGTACAATGATGCCAGACAACCTGTTAATGCAAAAATAGAACACTATAATCAGGAATTTCTTAATCTACTTAATGTTTCACATCAAAGTATTGATGAGGCCAGAATAAGTGACATTAATTCCGATGGTGAGCAGGTGTTTACTGATTACCTGAAGTTACTGAATGATTTTGAAAAAAAGAAATCCTTCTATTTTGAGATATTGCACAATACTGAGCTTGTAAAAGTTTATGTATTCCCCATTGAAAACAATCACATGGGGTTAATGCTGAAAAAGGAGCCTTGATTATGACAATGGACAGAGGTGCATTCATGCAAGAGTACAGATGTTATGGAAATAAGATGATCTCGGAGCTTTTGGATACATTTCTGAAGGATTATCCCGAGAAAGTTTCAGCTCTTCAAAATGCTGTGGATGAGATGGATTTTGACACTATTGCCAGGTTAAGCCATAGCCTTAAAGGATCAGTATCCGTTTTCTGCGATGATGAGGCCACTTCACTGGCAACAGAATTGGAAATTAAAGCTAAGACTGCTGATACTTCCGGGATAAGCCTGTTGCTGGATAAATTTATTCTGGCAATAAGGCAACTTCACCGCGATCTGAGTGAAATAAAAGACAACCTATGATTATATTTCGCCGTTTTTCTTCATCCGGTAAATAGTTGATTTCCCTATATCCAGCTTTTTAGCTACCAGCAATATATTGTCATCATATTTCTTCAGGAAATTCTTGATGATCCTCCGTTCATACTCTTTAAGCGTAGCTTCTTCCATGAGCAGGTCGGTCATGGAACTGGTGGAGTGGAAGTTGATGTCTTCGGCAGAAATTTCTTCATTATTTGCCATAACAGCAGCAAGTTCTACTACTGCCCTTAATTCTCTCACGTTACCAGGATAAGGGTATTTAAGTAGTTTTTCCTGGGCTTCAGAAGAAATATTTATCTTCCCCATTTGGTTTTCGCGGGCAAACTCCTCCACAAAGTGTTTGGCCAGTATTAGGATGTCGTTGCCCCTGTCACGCAAAGGCGGAAGTTCTACAGGGAGCCCCAGCAGCCGGTAATATAAGTCTTCCCGGAAATTACCGTTTTTAACTTCCTGCAGAAGATTCTTATGAGTAGCCACTATCACTCTTGTATCCACCTTGATAACTTTATTACTTCCAACCCTGGTTACTTCCTTTTCCTGCAATACTCGCAACAGCTTGGTTTGCATGGCCATTTCCATTTCGCCTATCTCGTCCAGGAAGATGGTTCCGTTATGCGCTTCCTCAAATTTACCAATCCTGCGCTCATTGGCTCCCGTGAATGCGCCCTTTTCGTGACCAAACATTTCACTTTCTATAAGTTCTTTTGGAATCGCGGACACATTAACTGTAACAAAAGGTTTGTTCTTCCACTTCGAGTTGTAATGAATGGCTTTTGCCACCAGTTCCTTACCAGTTCCGGTTTCGCCCGTAATGGAAACTGTAATATTTGTTTTGGCAGCCTTTTCCATCAGGTTAAATACCCGCCGTAAAGCAGGGCTGTTGCCTTTTATAATCTTATTAAACTCGTACTTTTTGCCTATTTCCTGCCGCAGCTCTGATATTTCTTCTTTCAGGCGCAGTTTTTCTCTCACATTTTTAACGCTATTCCACAACCGATCCTTGGTATTTTTATCCTTGATAAGATAATCGTAGGCGCCTTCCTTCAATAAATTTACTGCTGTGGAAACATCTTCCTGCCCGGAAATAATAATAACCGGAATCTCAGGGTCATATTGCTGAACCTTTTTCAGTACCTCCAACCCGGAAATATCAGGTAAAGAATAATCCAGCGTTATGATTGAAGGATTTTCGTAAAGCTTCTCCAGGCAGCTCTTTCCATCCGTAAAAACCCTTACATCATAGTCCGGATTCTGATTAAGATGATACTCCAATATGCGTGCATACATCGGATCATCTTCCACAACAAATATCTTAACTGTTTTCATTAAAAATGCGTTTGTTACTAAATATCAAAATTACAACTTTTGTGATACCCACCAAATTATTTTCCAATTTTTAGAATTTTTTTCTAATAAATAGAATCCGGGGGTTCTATATAAGCTGCAAATCATTTGTCCTATACGCCTTAAGCATTGTTTTGCAATTTGGTATAGTTTTTATACTGAAGTTGAAAACGGATTTGGATATGGATTTGGACCCCCTGATTTTTGTAGTGGATGATGATAAATTTATGCATCATCTTTTAAATGCCATTTTGTTTAATTTATCCCTGAACAACGTGGAAAACTTTTACTCGGGTGAAGAATGCCTAAACCACATAAACAAGCAACCCGATTATATTCTCCTCGATTTTGAAATGACCGGCCTTAATGGTATCGAAACCTTAACACACATCAAAAAAACATTGCCCGATGCCAAAGTAATCATGATTTCCGGTCAGAATAAGTTGCACATTGCCTCAAATGCTGTGAAAACAGGAGCAGAAAATTATTTCCCGAAAGACCAATCTCTGGCTGGCAATCTTAAAAAATACTTCAGCGACACCAAACGGCCAGCGACAGCCTAATTTAGATCGCTTCTAAATTTAATTCTCTTTCCTTTGTTTTACAGACGGTTTCTGTAATCCCTAATAATTTTAATACGTTTTTATTGTGGTATTGTAATACCACTTTATATATTTGCACCATCAAACAGTTACCAATAATACAAAAATGGCTAAATTATTTAATATATCAGAAGCAACCATCATCGCATTCCACAGCCTTTCGATGATGGATAACGAAAAACTTGTTTCGGCCGAGAAAGTATCGGTGAGCACAGGAGCCAGTAGAAATCATGTGCTAAAAGTTTTGAATACACTAACAAAGCAGGATTATGTGAAATCTATCCGCGGGCCTAAAGGCGGATATAAACTCAACAAGGATCCCAGGGCTATTAAGCTGCTTGAAGTTTTTGAAATGATGGAAGGGCCGATCCTATCATCACCTTGCGGATTAACAAAAAGCCAGTGCCCGTTTAAAAGCTGTGTTTTCGGTGATATTACTTTTCAACTTACTGAAATGTTCGTGGACTTTCTGCGCGATAAAACTGTAAAAGAACTTTCAGAAATTAACCTAAAACAATTTGATAATTAATTATGAAAAGGAAAATAATCAATATAGATGAAGAAAAATGTGACGGTTGCGGAGTTTGTGTTCCCAATTGTCATGAAGGCGCATTAAAAATAATTGATGGTAAAGCCAGATTAATCTCAGACTTGTTTTGTGACGGGCTGGGAGCCTGCATCGGCCATTGCCCGCAGGATGCCATAACCATTGAAGAACGCGAAGCTGAGCCTTATGATGAAAAAAAGGTGATGGAAAAGCTCGTTAAAAAAGGACGCAATACAATTCTTGCACACATAGAGCATCTGCGCGATCATGGTGAAACAGAACTGGTAAAACAAGCAGCCGAGTATATCCGCGAGAATAATATTGATATGAGCGCGGAAGGCGACGGCAGACCAGCACAGGAGGTTTTTGCCAAAAATCATAATGCTGAAGCACAGGTGAAAGAACCTGCACATGCTGCTGGTGGTTGCGGTGGTGGCTGCCCCGGTTCTGCTTCTATCGACTTCTCTGAGATTATTTCCAACGGAGACAATCATCAGGAAGTAAAAGAAGAGACACCTCAGGAACCTGCAGGCAATGAAAAGCCGGACTTCCGGTCAGCACTAAAACACTGGCCTGTTCAGATGCACCTGATTAATCCTTCAGCCGGGTATTATCAGAATGCTGATGTGGTTATAGCTGCTGATTGTGTGGCCTATGCAATGGGTAATTTCCATCATCATTTCCTCAGGGGAAAATCACTTGCTATTGCATGTCCAAAGCTGGACAGTAACAAAGAGGTGTATGTTGAAAAGATGGTGCATCTGATTGATCATTCAAACATCAATACCCTGACTATTGTTGTAATGGAAGTGCCTTGTTGCTCTGGTCTGCTACAACTTGTTGATGCCGCTGTAAAAAAGGCTCACCGGAAAGTGCCGATAAAGCAGGCTGTAGTAAGTTCCAGGGGTGAGCTCCTGAAAGAAGAATGGATGTTCTAAAAAATCACAAAAAGAAATAAAAACCAAAAAACTATTTTTATCTATGAGTATGTTTTGTTTTCAATGCCAGGAAGCCGCTAAAGGCGTAGGATGCACCATTAAAGGTGTTTGCGGAAAAGAAGAATCCACATCAGATATGCAGGACCTGCTGGTTTTTGCACTGAAAGGCTTATCCTACTTTACAACAGAAGCGCGTAAGCAAGGAATCGAAAAACCAGAGATTAACCAATTTATCTTTCGGGCTTTATTCACTACAATAACAAATGCAAACTTTGATGATTCTGCCATCATTGAATATGTAAAAGAAACAGTGCAGTATAAACTTCAGCTGAAGCAGGAGCTGGAGCAAAAAGGTGTTGAATTTGACGAAAATAAAATGCCTGCTGCAGCAAAATGGAATGGTTACACCATGGATGAGTTTGAGCGAACCGGCAACAAAGTTGGTCCTCTTGAAACAGAAAATGAGGATATCCGTTCACTGCGCGAACTTGTTACTTATGGTGTAAAAGGAATTGCAGCTTATGGCGATCATGCAAAAAACCTTGGTAAAGAAAAGCCCGAGATCTATGAGTTCATACAGCGCGCACTGGTAGCTACTACCGATGACTCTTTATCAGCCGACGAACTGGTGGAACTGACCCTTGAAACAGGAAAGTTCGGCGTGGAAACCATGGCCCTGCTCGATGAGGCCAATACTTCTGCCTATGGTAATCCGGAAGTTACTGAAGTAAATATAGGAGTGGGTAAAAACCCCGGAATTCTGATTAGTGGCCACGATCTGCGCGATATGGAGCAACTGCTGAAGCAAACGGAAGGCACTGGCGTGGACGTATATACCCACAGCGAAATGCTACCGGCAAACTATTATCCGGCCTTTAAAAAATATGACCATTTCGTGGGTAACTATGGTAATTCATGGTGGAAGCAAAAAGAGGAGTTTGAAACCTTTAATGGTCCAATCCTTTTCACTACAAACTGTATAGTTCCTCCGGGCAAACGTTCAAACTACACCGATCGTGTGTTCACCACAGGTTCTTCCGGTTATCCTGGTTTCAAGCATATCCCGGAACCGGAAAACGGAGGCGAAAAAGATTTCAGCGAAATCATCGAAATGGCGAAAAAATGCGACGCTCCAACCGAGATTGAATCCGGAACCATCGTGGGTGGATTTGCCCATAACCAGGTTATGGAACTCGCTGACAAAGTAGTGGATGCTGTGAAAAATGGCGCTATTAAACAATTCTTTGTTATGGCCGGTTGCGACGGCAGAATGAAAAGCCGCGATTATTATACCGAGTTTGCTTCAAAACTCCCTGATGATACAGTAGTCCTCACTGCCGGCTGCGCAAAATACCGCTACAACAAGCTGAAGCTGGGCGATATTGGTGGTATTCCAAGGATATTGGATGCAGGGCAGTGCAACGATTCTTATTCTCTTGCTGTTATAGCACTGAAGCTGAAAGAGGTTTTTGAGCTGAATGACATCAACGAGCTGCCGATTTCCTACAATATCGCATGGTATGAGCAAAAAGCCGTAATCGTACTACTGGCCCTGCTTTATCTGGGTGTTAAAGATATTCACCTGGGACCAACACTCCCGGCTTTCCTTTCACCAAACGTAGCTAAGGTGCTGGTGGACAAATTCGGAATTGCCCCTGTTGGTAATGTGGAAGATGATATTGAGCTCTTCATGAAAGAAGCTTAAACCATCCAGCTAAATTTTTTATGAGCCTGGAAGCTTTTGCTTTCAGGCTTTTTTTTGTGGTTTTAATGCCGTATCCTTGGATCTTTGGTTCTTTTAGCGGGTTTCCGGCTTACGAAATAGACTCCGGCAAACACCAGTGCTGCAGCTATAATTTTTTCCATGGTCAGCTTCTCATCAAAAATTGTAATGCCTATCAGTGCCGCCACGACAGGTTGCAAATAAATATAAAATCCTGCCACCGAAGCATCAACATAGCGCAGAGCCTGTATGGTAAGTAAATAGGCAAGGAAAGTTGTTCCCACTATCACATAACCCAGAGAGAACCAGGCAAAGCTGTCGATATTCTGCCACTGGATAGTGGGAAGCTTTCCAACGGAAAAAGGAATCACAAAAAGAAATCCGAAGAAGAAAACCCACTTCATCACAGTTACTGGTTTATAGCGGGCCATTACCGGCTTAATAAGAACAAGATACATGCTGTAAGCGGATATATTGATCAGAATGAAAACATCCCCGCGGAAAGAATCTGCATTAAATGATATCTGTTTGCCATGCACCACCAGCAACAAAGCACCAGCCGCACCCAGAATTATCCCTGCAATTTTCATCCAGGTGAGTCTTTCGCGTGTAATGATGGCTGCAAACATCAGTACTAACACGGGGCTGGAAGAATGTATAATAGATGTATCAACGGGTGTGGTGAGGTTGAGGCCCTTGAAAAACATGATCTGGTTAAGAGCAACTCCCAAAGCGGAACTAAGCGCTATCAGCCAAAGGTCTTTTTTCGTAACCTTTTCCCTGGGAAGAAATAACTGGAGTATCCAAAACAGTAGCATGGCTCCCAGAACCCTCATAAAAATAACCTGAAGCGGCTGAAAATAATCCGGCATCAGTCCTTTTGCTATCCAGTAATTCGCTCCAAACAACAGGCTGGTGGCAAACAAGGTGAGATGTGCTCCCCATTTTTTGTTCATGCTCTATTTTATTCTGCCGGCAAAGGCAAATGTTCGTTTGTAATAATTATCTGTAATGTGATTTATCATTACACCTTTTGAGGAGGAAGCATGTACAAAATAGCCCTTAGAGATGTGCAGGCCCACGTGCGAAACCTTATTCCCCGAGGTCTTGAAAAACAACAAATCAGCTTCCTTTAGGTTTTTCAGATTAATTTTTTTTGATCGGGAAGCAATATCAATGGATCGCCTGGGCAGTTTTATCCCGTAAATGTTGCTGTAAATATTTCCAATAAGGCAGGAGCAGTCTGTTCCTTTACGTGTGCATCCTCCGTATTTGTATGGCACGCCCAGCCATGAGGCTACCTCCTCCAGCAAGAGAATATTTTCATTTCCCTCAAGTTCATACCCCAGGGCCCGGGAATATCTCTCATAATTCGCTGAGGAGGCTTCACTGGTTTTTACATGTTTGTCTGGTTTTTTTTTGAAAACACCACATCCTGAAGATACCATCAGAAAACTCAGGAGTAATATAATCGCTGTACGCTTTATGGTTGGCTGCATATGCAGCAAAGATAAAAAAAACGGAAGTGCTTTCCCGCCTTCTTTTCATCAGGCAAAAACACTTCCGCATAAATATTATCTCTGACCTATTTGATCAGGAAATCTTTATATCCTTCTTTTTTGGCTGTTTATCTTCCCTGAAAGGGAGTTTAAGCTTTAAAACACCATCTTCGTAGGATGCTTCAATTTTATCTGTGTCAACGGCATCGGACACCTGGAAATTACGATTAAATTCTTTTAAAAAGAATTCCTGTTGCAAATACTCACCTTCAGCAGCTTCTTTTTCTTTTCCGCTGATGGTTAATACATCTTTATCCAGGTTAATATCAAAATCATTTTTGGTTCTTCCTGGTACAAAAAGATGTACTTCGGCATGATCGTCAAATCTAACTATGTTTGCAGCCGGCAGGCAATCGCAATCACCAGGGTGATCATGATGATGTTGATGCCTTCTTCCGGGAAATCCCGTGCGGTAGTTTGGATGTATCAGTTCCATAATTAATAAGTTTTATTGTTTTGTCTGGCAAACACAGGTCAACTTATATACCAAAACCCCGCACGGGCACTACCACTGCCATAATGTCGCAAATCGCTGGCCCACAATTGACATTATGTCTTAATCTTCGCCGTTTTTTCCCATTGCTTTTATTCCAGGCAATGTTTTACCTTCAATATATTCCAGCAATGCACCACCACCTGTGGAAACATAGCTGATCATATCATTGAGTTTATAGCTGTTAATAGCGGCCACTGAGTCTCCACCGCCTATCAGGCTAAAGGAACCACTAATGGTGGCACTGGCAACTGCAATGGCAACAGACTTGGTGCCCTGCTTGAAATTCGGCATTTCAAAAACACCCATGGGGCCGTTCCATAATATTGTAGCTGATTTATTGATGATCTCGGCAAATCTTCTTGATGACCGCTGACCAATATCCAGGCCCATCCAGTCCGGTGGAATAGTGTTTACCTGTGATTTATCGATTTTAGCTTCATTACTAAATGAATCTGCAATAATAGCATCCACAGGAAGATAGAGGTTAACGCCTTTAAGCATCATCTCTTTTACAATTCCCTTTGCCAGTTCAACTTTGTCATTTTCAATGAGTGACCCACCTACTTCACCACCCAGGGCTTTGATGAAAGTAAAGGCCATACCCCCACCAATGATCATATTATCTACCTTATTTAGCAGGTTTTTGATAATGTCAATTTTTGTTGAAACCTTCGCCCCACCGATGATGGCCGTAAACGGAGGCTGAGGATACCTGAGTACTTTATCAAGGCTTTTAAGCTCATTGGTCATGAGCAAGCCAAAAAATTTGTGCTCGGGAAAGAATTTCGCAATGGTTGATGTTGAGGCATGATCACGATGAGCAGTAGCAAAAGCATCATTAACGTAAATGTCTCCAAGTTTGCTTAATTCCTTTGCAAATTCCTCATCGCCCTTTTCTTCTTCAGGATGAAACCTGAGATTTTCCAAAAGGAGTACTTCGCCAGGCTGGAGTTTATCAGCTATCTGCCTGGTTTTTTCACCAGTGGCCTGCGCTGCAAATTTTACATTGGTGTGGAGCAGTTTTGACAAGTGCGGTAAAATCGGGCTCAGTGAATAGTCCTGTTCGTACTGCCCCTTGGGCCTGCCCAGGTGCGACATTAAAATAATTGATCCGCCACCGTCAAGGATTTTCTTAATCGTTGGCAATGATTCTCTGATCCTGGTATCATCAGTAATCTGCCGGTTGTGGTTAAGCGGTACGTTGAAGTCAACTCGCAAAAGCACCTTTTTTCCTGAAAATTCGCAGTTTTCTATTGTTTTCATTTTTTTTTGATTTATTGCCAGTTCCCGGAGATAACCGCTGTCATTTTATAAAAACCGCAGATTTTTCCTCCTTTTTTAACCGGTGGTTTTTATCATAATAAAAAACCACATTTACCCCCTAAAAAAGGTGAATGCAGTTAATTTATTGGCCATCCGATTTCAATAAACTTTTCCAGTTGTAAAAGTAAAAAAATGCTTTGAATAAAGGCATCTGCTATAAACAAGAATTTCTTACTTTTTTATTAACGTTTTATCAATCAGGTCATCATAACATAACCAGATTTCAATCAGTTTAATAATCTCTTTCTACGGGAAAATTCCCACAGGGTTATTCAAACTAAAATAAATTTTTAATAAGTATCATTAATTCAACATTGTAACCAGAAAAAGTGTTAAATGTTTAGTCCTTTGCAATTTTACCGTATTTTTTGGGGTAAAATCAATTATTTTTGTAAAAAGCTCCCTGAGAATGATAAGAAATAACATTAACATAAAAAGTAAGCTACCGGACTTCAGTAACTCGATTTTTGCCACCATGACTCAGCTCGCAGAAAAGCACAAGGCAATAAACTTGTCGCAGGGTTATCCTGACTTCAACAGCCCACAAGAGCTTCTCACATTGGTACAAAAACACATTGCTGAAGGCAGAAACCAGTACGCCCCAATGAAAGGCGCAGATACGCTGAGGAAAACTCTTAGCAAAAAATATAAAAATCTCTACAACAGAGCCTATGACTGGGACGAGGAGGTTACTATAACTGCAGGAGCCACTCAAGCCATTTTCTCTGCAATTACTGCTTTTGTGTGTGAGGATGATGAAGTAATTATTATTGAACCCGCCTTCGATACCTATGCACCATCCATCCGCTACAATGGCGGCATTATCCGGTATTCTACTACCACGCCACCCGATTTCACTATTAACTGGGATCAGGTAAAACGCATGATATCGTCGCGAACCAGAATGATTATTTTGAATTTCCCAAATAATCCCAGTGGGAAAAATATAGCGGCGGCTGACCTGGAAAAACTTCACCGACTGATAAGAAACACCGATATACTCGTGATGAGTGATGAAGTTTATGAGCACATCATTTTTGACCGGCAACAACATATCAGCCTGGCAACGCACGAAGAATTAAGCAAACGTTCTATTATTGTCAGTTCATTTGGGAAAAGTTTTAGTATCACAGGGTGGAAGCTGGGGTATTGTGTGGCTCCCCAGAAACTCACCCATGAATTCAGAAAAGCTCATCAAAACATAGTCTTTGCTGCGAATCACCCAATGCAACTGGCAGTGGCTGATTATATGAAAAACCCACAGACCTATGTAGGCCTGGGGGATTTATATCAGAAAAAGCGTGACCTGTTTAATTCTCTATTGAAAAATTCCCGCTTCAGTTTTATTCCTTCGGAAGGGACTTTCTACCAACTTGCTGACTTTAGCAATATTTCAAGCAAATCTGATGTTGAATTTGCCAAAGAGCTGACCATAAAACATGGTATTGCATCTGTTCCTTTATCCGCATTTTATCACCGTGGTAACGATCATAAAATTATTCGATTCTGCTTTGCCAAAAGCGATGAAACCCTGAAAAAAGCTGCCGATATTTTATGCAAGATCTGAAGATTTGTTTTCTGCAAACTGAAATTTTTTGGCATGACCGTCAAAAGAACCGTCAAATGCTGGAGGAAAAAGCCCGACAGGAAGGAAGTGATTATGACATCCTCATTCTTCCTGAAATGTTTGACACCGGATTTTCCATGATGCCTGAAAAAATCAAGGAACAAACAGCCTCAATTACAACCCGCTGGATGCTTGATCTGGCCAATGGCCTTAAATCTGCAATATGCGGAAGTGTAATGGAGCAGGTTGACGGCAGATATTATAACCGGTTTTACTGGGCTTCTCCCGAAGGAAATTTGCTGCACTATGACAAAAAGCATTTGTTTCGTATGGGTCGTGAGCCCAGGCATTATTCAGCAGGATCAGAAAAAATAATTATCTCCTATAAAGGATGGAAAATCCTTCCGCTGATCTGTTATGATCTAAGATTTCCGGTGTGGTCAGCCAATACCACTGAAAACGGGAACCCGGCATATGATATCCTCATATATGTGGCCAATTGGCCCGGAAGCAGAAAAGACGCATGGATTTCGCTACTGAAAGCCAGGGCACTGGAAAACCAGGCCTACTGCATTGGCGTGAACCGGGTAGGACGGGATAAAAATAATCTGTTGTACAGTGGCGATTCAGTGGCTTTTAATTACAGGGGGGAGGCATTTAATCAGTGTGCTCCGCATCTTGAAAATAGTAGTATTTTCACTGCCTCCAGGGAACATCTTCATAAATTCCGTGAAAAATTTCCCGTTTATAAAGACTGGTAATAAAATTTCTTGTGCATGATCTTTAATGCTTTATATAATATCGATCCTTATAAAAGTCTGAGGGTTAAGACCCGTGTTGTGAAAGTGGGAAATATTTCCATCGGCGGAGATAACCCGGTGCGATTGCAATCAATGTGCAATACCTCCACTTTGGATACTGAAGCAACCGTGGCACAGGCAGAAAGGATAATCAGGGCAGGCGGAGAGCTCGTGAGAATGTCCACGGCAAGCATGAAAGAAGTGGAAAACATGGCCACGATTAAAGAGTTATTAAGAAGCCGAGGGTATAATACACCTTTGGTAGCTGATACCCATTTTAAGCCGGAACTGGCTGTGAAAGCAGCCCAGATCATTGAGAAGGTAAGGATCAACCCCGGAAATTTTATCCGAAGTGAAATACCTGCCTCTGAAAAGGACTATGCGCTTGAGTTGGCTAAAACCGAAGAAAAGCTGTTACCTCTAATCGAAGCCTGCAGGAAGCATAATACAGCCATCAGAATTGGTAGTAACCACGGTAGCCTGGCAGCAAGGATCATTCATAAATATGGTGATACTCCCAGAGGCATGGTGATGTCTGCTCTGGAGTTTCTTCAGATATTCAGAAAGTACGCTTTCCATGATATCGTATTATCTATGAAATCATCCAACACCAGGATTATGATACAGGCCTACCGGCTGCTTATGCACGAGATGCTAAAAAGCGGGGAGGTATATCCGCTGCACCTTGGCGTTACCGAAGCGGGAGCCGGTGATGACGGAAGGATCAAATCCGCAACTGGTATTGGTGCTTTACTACTCGATGGCCTGGGCGACACCATACGCGTTTCCCTGACAGAAGATCCGGAAAATGAAATTCCTGTGGCGAAGGCACTCAGAGATCTAATGCCTTCTAAACTGGCTGAACCAACATCCCGCACACATCAGATACCTTTTGATCCTTTTAACTTTACAAAGCGAATATGCAATGAAAACATATTAACTAAAGGAACCCGTTCCGCTGTGGTTATTGGTAAGGACGACGATTCAGAATTTTTCGTAAAAAATAATTCTATTTACTCTTCAGAAGGAAAAAAAATGCAGGTTCATCCTGTTTTTGTTAAAAGCCCTGCAGATTTGAATAAAAGCGATCCTGATCAAATCCTTTTTATTGATGTGAAAGAAATTCATACTGCAAGGAAAGTAATGTTGGAATTGTCAAAACGGGAAATAAAGCATCCGGTTATTGCACATTTCAGTGGTAATCATAAAAACACGGAAAGATTTATTTCTGAAGCTGCAGCTAAATCGGGGCTTTTTCTTGCAGACGGATTAGCTGATGGTATTCATCTTGATCATCGTGGATTAAATCCTCAACGTTTGAATGGCCTTGGCGAATCCATACTCCAGGCATCTCGGGCAAGAATGTTTAAAACCGAGTTTATCTCTTGCCCGGGGTGTGGCAGAACTCTTTTTGACCTGCAAAAGCAAGCAGAAAAAATTCGCAACAAATTATCACATTTAAAAGGATTAAGGATCGGAATTATGGGATGCATCGTCAATGGCCCGGGTGAAATGGCTGATGCAGATTATGGTTATGTGGGTTCAGGAAAAGGAAAAATCACGCTATATAAAAACAGAGAAGTAGTGAAAAGAAATATTCCTGAGTCTGAAGCCCTGGAGGAATTGATAAACCTGATTAAAAAACATGGTGATTGGGTGGAGGCTTAAAAAAAGGAAAGCCCCTGTTATGGATTCAGGGGCTGTCCGCAGCAAAAACAAACAGGAAACAACATTTATTTTGTAGCACTCTGCAAACACAGACAGCCATATCACCAAATGGGTTGCATTAAAATGTGATTTTTTAGTAAATAATTATCTTTTGTCTGTTTTTTAGCTGTTGACCAGATATTTCCACATCCAATAAATAAATACCTTTTTCAAGTGAGGATAAATCCAGATTGCTATTATGTTTACCTGCTGAATATTTTTCATTAAATTCCTTCAGCAGCTGTCCACTCATATTTTGGACTGTTATCGACACCTCAGCGGACTTCACAAGATCAAGAGGAATTAAAAAGATGCCGGATGAAGGATTGGGGAAAGCATCTCCTACTAACGATACGGGTGTTATTTCATCTTTAATAATGCCGGTTATTTGGTCACCTACTTCCAGATTTACACTGTCAATTTCCGGATTAGTTTGAGAAAGTGTTACTTCAACTGGAATACAATATTTTCCTGCATAATCAGCATTAACTACATAATCACCAAAGGCCAGATCATTAAAGGAATAATTCCCACTACCATCAGTAAAGGTAAATCTTACAGGTTCCTGGGTGTGTTTGTCCAGCAGGTATATTTCACGAAAGGCCATGCTTGGAATAGTTCCGGGAGGGAAAAGGCCAGCACTGTAGTTGGCATTGTAATACATTTTACCATTGATTTTACCGGGACCTGAATTTGGGCTAAGGTTAACCAGCTTTATGTCTTTACTTACTGTGGAGTTATCAAGTCCGATACTTTGTGAATGATTCCAGAACATTTCATGATAGTAATAGCTGGGTGTAACACTGCCATAACATGAAGCAGTTTTAGCCGGGTATGCCTTCACCTTGTAATCAGCTTCTATAACATCAATAAAGTAATAGTAGGCCAGGGTATCAAAAGTAGCGGTATCAACCGGTTCCAGATAATTATTAATATCACGGTAAAGAATAACATCAAATTCGCCTGTTATCGTGAAATTATCTTTAAAAATCTGTCCACCGATAAAGTAATAATTAGGATTCCCGACTATGACATTTTCAGAAAAAGTTGAAATACAACTATCATGGGTAATTATTGTCAGCTCTACTTTATATTGTCCTATATCCTGAAAAACATGGGTTGGGTTTTGTTGCGTGGAAATATTACCATCTCCAAAGTTCCAGTAATATCCCACAATTGGTGATCCAACAGAAGAGGATTGGCTTGTGAAGTTGTATTCTTTATTATTAATAGTTGTGTCAACACTATAGGTATAGTAAGCATTACAGGTGCCTACAAAATCCTGCTGAATAACAAGCCTGTGAGAATAGCTGGAAGTGCAGGTGCCTGTTGAGATACTCAGGGTAACGTTATATACTCCTTTATCCTTAAACTGATGACTGGGATTTTCAACATTATCAAAATGACCGTCATCAAAATCCCAGTACCGTGATACTATTTGATCGGAAGGACTAGAGTTATCAAAGAAATGATAGTAGTTCATTAAACCAGTAACTGTGTCCTTTTTAAAGTAGTAATTAGCATCACATAAATTAGCAGGAGCAGTTACTTTAATAGAATCGCAATAAATATCATAACAGCCGTTTGCCGTCCATATTTCAAGGCATACATGGTAATATCCCGTATCAGTAAACGTATGAACAGGATTTTTTAGGTTTGAGGTTGTATTATCTCCAAAGCTCCATAAATAATTATTAATTGGGCCACTGGCGATGGAATTATTGAAAAAGCTGAAAGTGTAGTTACTAAGTGAATCTTTTATGAAGATAAAATTTGATTCACATAGCGTCTTTTGTTCATAGCATATCTGAAAATCACTATTTACATTAACATCCCCATCAAAAGAGTGAATAAGTTCATTAATCTGATTGTCGCAATCATACACATATATAAGCACTATTCCTTCCATATCAGGAGTATATATAGTATCACTGAAGAAGCCGGCAGAATCTGTATAAAGATTATTGATGTGCACTGAGGTGTCACCATCTATCACCGCATTAACGTTGTATCCCGGAACAGGATTATTGTCCATATCCTTAAGGTATCCGCTGACTACCACCTGTGTTGCACCGGCATTTTCCGCCAGGAAGCAGGTGCTGAACAAGAGGCCAATTATCAGGTATTTAATCAATATATTCATGGTTCATTCTTTTAAAAGCTGTAAAAAACACCGCCACTGAGCCCGATGGAATATGGTCTTTTGGTCTCAACTGCGGGTGAGGTTTCATAAAGGTCCTTCAAATAAACCCTCAGGCGAGGTTCTACAACCAGCGACCAATGGTCGTTGAAGCGGTATCCGGCTCCAAGGTTCAGTGTATAATGCCAGTTCATTTTTATCCTGTTATATACCTCGTGATCCACCTGAAGTACATTTACATTATCTTCATCAAAATCTGCCATCTCAGTTTTTTCATGCAACACCACTGACATGGTTAAACCAGTGGATACTGAATACAGAAAGTTTTTAATATTGTTCTGATAACCGATCATAAGAGGCACCGTTAGATAAGTGTATTTCTTAGTGGTCATTTCAGATGCGCTAAGGTCAACAGAATCGTACACAGCTTGCTGGCTGGTGAAATAATTGATTACCACTGAATCCTGCCCTTGCGACCCAACAACAATATCATATGTAACTGTATCCACATCAGTATAGTAACCCATTAGTTGGTTTGAGCGGTAGTCCACATTATAATCCCATCCATCTTCACTTTGGTAAGTGCCCAGTCCTGATTCCAGGAAATGCCTGTCGGAAATGGCATATCTAACTGCTATTCCAAGGCCGTAGGCATCGTTGGCACCTGTAAGAGCATCCGCAGTGTTATAAATGCGATCAGTAGAGGCATAAATACCAAGAGAAAGTGGTGAAGAATTATCATTAAAGTAATAATTACCTTCAGGTACCTTACGTCTTGCCATTTTTCTTGACAGGTTTGGATTAGCCGCTTCTGCATAAGCCTGTTTCTTCAGAGGTAATTTGTTTATCCCTTCTTTAGATCGTTTATCTACTGATTTCTGCTGTGGATCATTAGATGAAGCGATGGCTGGCTCAGGTTCAGGGCTATGAATAACTGGCTCTTCCGATAATTCGCTTTGAGTATTCACAGGCTCCAGGGAGGTCACTGGCAATTCTTGTTGTTTCTGCAGTGGTGATTTTACGGGTTCTTCTTTCACCATTTCAGTCCGGGTAGCTAGTTCGTCTTTCTTATTTTTCTCTTTGGCTACTTCAGTCCACAAATTATCTGAATCCGGAGTAGCAGCAGGTTCTTCATCCAGGGTACTTTTTCCAGCTGAATTGCCGCTGTTATCAGCTCCGGAGTTGGCAGCCAGTTCTTTTATTTCTTCAGAAGTGCTTAGCTCATCTTTCACCGCAGGTTTTTGAGGCTCAGCAAGTGCTATTTCACTCTGCCGTTCCTCATAGGCAGGTTGCATATCAGCTTCTGGTGTGATCAGATAGAATATAATGGTAGCAATGATAACAGCTGCAGCAGCGGCTCTCCACATAACCGGATTTCCGCTGAAGAAGCTTGCTTTGGCAGTAGGCCCGGGAGGAGCATTATCCAGCCCGGAACGAATATTTTCCCACACACCCTGCGGAGGCGCTTCGGAAAACTGCTCAAGCTTTTCCGCTATTTTTTTATCTATTTGATCAAATTCACTCATTCCTGTTAATGTTTAGTTCTTTTCTTATCTGTTGCTGAAGTACATGCCTTGCCCTTGATAATTGTGATTTTGAGGTGTTTTCCGTGATTCCCAGTTGCTCACCAATCTCCTTATGAGAATAACCTTCCACCACAAAAAGATTAAATACCATGCGATAACCATCGGGTAACTGCTGTATCACTCCCATAAGTTCTTTTACCGAAAGTTTATCTATCACCTTAGGCTCAATCTGATTGTGAATAGTCACTTCATCAATGTCAAGTTCCTTATTGTGATTGATATTCTTCTTATAGTGATTGATAGCAGTATTGACAATTGTCCTTCGTATCCAGCCTTCAAAAGAACCTTCCCCGGTATATTGATCCAGCTTACCAAAAACCCTGATAAACCCCTCCTGCATGATGTCTTCTGCTGCCATCTTACTTTTGGCAAAACGCAGACACACACCCCACATTTTGGGTGAATACCGCTGGTAGAGCTGTTCCTGAGCTTTCTGATCTCCAGCGATACATCGCTTAATGATCTCTTGTTCAGAAAGCATCAGATAATCTCTCCCGGTTTTTTTAGACAGTTGTTTATTAAAATAGGTTGCATGTATATTTACTGGTTCTCAAAACATGTGGGCACTAATTTAATACAAACATGCCATGAATAAAAGAAAATATTCAAAAAAAACTGTCTTTGTCTGTTTTTCAGCTTTAAAAATCAGATAAATAAAAGCCTGAAATACCTGCTATTGTTATAATTCAGCAAATAAC